>JAEZFR010000017.1 GCA_023417285.1 Bacillota bacterium | reverse complement strand
AATATATCCTATTGAGGATGTTATTATCGAGATTGACAACAAATCCCTTACAAATAGGCCTGATTTGTGGGGCCATTACGGTATAGCAAGAGAGGTTGCTGCTATATATGGAAGGAAGCTAAAGCCTATTGAAATGGATTCCTTGGAGGGAGCAGAAAAGCTAGCACCTGTGAGTGTTGTAGTTGAAGATACAGAGAAGTGCCTCAGGTATTCATCTATTAAGCTAGATGGGCTAAAGGATCTCAAAACTTCAAAAGAAATGCAAACCAGATTGTTCTATTGCGGAATGAGATCAATTTCTCCTTTGGTTGACCTTACAAATTATCTCATGCTTGAAATGGGGCAGCCAATGCACGCTTTTGATTCAAGAGAGGTGGATGAAATAGTTGTCAGAACTACAAAAGAGCCAACTATGTTCAAAACCCTTGACTCCACTGAAAGAAAGCTGCCTGAAGATGTATTGCTCATTTGCAACAAGGAGAAGCCTGTTGCAATTGCAGGAATAATGGGAGGAGAAAACTCAGAAGTTCAGGAAGATACAACCTCTATACTGCTTGAGTCTGCAACCTTTGAGGGTTCATCTACAAGAAAGAGCTCTACAAAGATTGGCCTGCGTACTGAAGCAAGTGCTCGTTATGAAAAGATGTTAGACCCTAACATTACAGTTGATGCTATAAAGAGGTTTATCAAGCTTTTAAAGGATATGCAACCCGATATCAGATATGCTTCAGCGCTGACAGATGCTTACAGCAAGAAGCTTGAGCCAATTGATATCACTATTACTAAGCCTTATATTGATAAATATATTGGAAACCTGCTCACAAAGGAAAGAATGCTTGAAATCCTGAAGTCACTGGAGTTCCAAGTTGAAGCAGACGGAGATACCTTCCACATAAAGGTGCCAACCTTTAGAGCAACAAAAGACGTTACTATGAAGGTTGATATTATTGAGGAAATAACTAGAATATACGGATACGACAATATTGAGCCACAAACACTGGATATTGCACTTACTCCTTTGCAGTACAATGAGGACAGATTGCTTGACCACAAAATCAAGGAGCTTTTGTCTGAACGCTTTGGTGCTAGTGAGGTAAATAGCTATATTTGGTATGATAGCACCTTTAATGCGAAGAATGATATAGTAGCAGAGTCAAATGTTAAGGTGTTAAATCCTCAGGCACAGGATGCAAATACCTTGAGAGACAGTATGGTACCTGCAATGCTTTCTTTTGCTGAGAAGAATGATAAGTCCTTTGATGAATTCTCCTTATTTGAAATAGGCAGTGTATTTAAGGCTACAAGCACAAAGGAAAAGTGTGAGCAGCACAAGAATATTGCCTTCCTCATGGCTAGCAAGGTAAAGAGCGAGGATGAGTTGTTCTACAATGTTAAGGGTGTTGCTACATTCCTGGCACTAAGCCTCAAGAATATACAGCTCCAATACAAAGAATGTTCAAATGGCTTTAGTTGGACGCATCCAGTTAAATCGGTTGATATACTGTACAATGATGAGGTGCTTGGTTATATTACGGTTGTTCACCCCAAGATTAAGGCTAACATCGGCAAAAAGCTTAACATTGCTGTTATGGAGATTAACAGAGAGCTCCTGCAGAAGATTGATTTTACAGCTGTAAAATACAAGGAGCCTTCTAAATTCCCAGAGGTAATACTAGATTTTAGCTTCTTGGTTGATGTAAATACGGGCTATGATTCAATAATGTCGGATATTGCACAGTTTAAGTCTTCTCTGTTACTAAGCAGTGATTTTGTTACCATTTACACTGGTAAGGGACTGCCTGAGGGTAAAAAGAGTATGACCTTCAGATTTGTTATTGGTTCAAAGGAAAAGACCTTATCAAGTGAGGACATAAATTCATTCTCAAACAGCATTATTGAGTTTATGAACTCCAAGGGCTATTCCTTAAGATAAGATGTTAGAGACATATTAATAAGAGTAAAAATAAAGTGTATTCTGTAATGGGATGCACTTTATTTATATTATTTTTTTATGAAAAGCGATATTAAATCACAAATGCATATATAAATTAGTTAAACTTTTATCAAAATAGAGAGTATAATATAAAAGTATATTATATTTACTAAAAAGAAGGAGAATAGAGGAAAATGCTGGTTCGAACTATTTTAGAGAAATGTGAAGGATGCAATAAGTGTATCCATGTATGTCCTGTAAAAAATGCAAACCATGCAAAGTTAGTTGATGGGCATAACAAAATAGAAGTAGACGAGACTTCTTGTATTACTTGTGGAAGGTGTATTACCGAATGTGATCATGGAGCACGAACGTTTGATGATGATACAGAAGCCTTTTTTAAGGATTTAAATAATGGCAGGGAGATATCGGTCTTAGTGGCTCCCGCTTTTAAGACTAACTACCCAAACTATAAAAAAATGCTTGGGTTTCTTGTATCTAAAGGTGTAAAACTCTGCTATGATGTTTCATTAGGAGCAGATATTACAACTTGGGCGTATATTAGAGCAATGGAAAAATATAATCTCAAAAGTATTGTTGCCCAGCCATGTCCCTCTATTGTAAATTACATAAAAAAATTTCATCATGAATTATTGCCAGCATTAGCACCTATTCACAGCCCTATGCTTTGTACCGCAATTTACGTAAACAAATACTTGAAAAATTCGAACAAACTGGCTTTTATTTCTCCCTGTATTGCTAAGAAGACAGAAATAGACTCTAAAGAAACAAATGGATATATTAGCTATAATATTACATTCAAAAATCTATTAAATTACATAGAAGAAAATAATATAAACATTAGTAATTTCGAGGAGGTGGATTTTGCTGTTGACCCATTCACATTAGGCGAGATATATTGTTTGCCAGGGGGACTAAAGGAGAATGTGCTTCACTACAATGAGAATGCCTGGGTCAAGCAGATAGAGGGTACAGAAAATGCATACGAATACTTAAATGAATATTCTAATAGATATAAGGCCAATAAGCCTTTACCTGATATACTGGATATTCTTAGTTGCCCTCATGGGTGCAACGTAGGAAGCGCTGTTTGTGGCAATGTAGAGCAAACAGATATAGAGAGGGCCACTAATAAAATTAAATTAAAAAAGCGTGGGAAATATCATAACAAGCCTAAAAAGCTAATGTCCTATTTTGATAAAAATTTAAATCTTGTTGATTTTGAGAGAAATTATACGGAAGAACATCTGTCAACAACGAAGGTTCCTAACAGCATGGAACTTGATGAGATATACACCAGTCTTCTTAAGCATAACGATGCTTCGAGACATAGAAATTGCAAAGCTTGTGGGTATAGCTATTGTGAAGAAATGGCCACAGCTATATACAATGGCTACAATTATGTAGGAAATTGTATGGATTACAACGTATCTGTATCATCAAAGACAAAAGAGGTAGAAGCAAAAAATGAAGAGATAACTATTATGCTTGAAAAGGTTAATGAACTGAATAAGCGCAAAGATGTTAAATATTCTTTGCTTTCGGGAAGATTAAAGGAGATCTCTATTGCTATTGATGAAATGTCTAACGCCACAAACGAGAATGCACTTAGCGTTGGTAACATAAGTGGTGATTCCACTACCTTACTTGATATCGCAGCTCAACTCAATGAAAAAATTAGCATTATGAGAAATAGCCTAGAGAACTTTTCAAAGGTAACTACTGAAATTGTCGGAATATCTGAGCAAACCAATCTTCTTGCTTTGAATGCAGCAATAGAAGCGGCCCGTGCTGGAGAGGCAGGAAAGGGGTTCTCGGTAGTTGCTGACGAGGTTAGAAAACTTGCTGACCAGTCGAGATTAGCGGCTAATAGTACTAAATCCGACCAAGGTGAAATATCAGTGATAATGGACGAGATAATTAGTTTTGCAAAGCAACTAAACGATAGGGCTACAAGAGTAAATACAGATATTAGCAATATTTCAGCGGCCTTTGAAGAGACTGCAGCAAAGAATGAGGAAATACTTGCAACAACTGAATTAATCCTTGAAGAGCAGAAGCATTAGTATTTTAAAAGGGGCCAATTGGCCCCTTTATTTTAAAAACTATTTGATTTGGTTCTCATACATCTCAACCATTCTTTTTACCATTTGACCGCCAATAGGTCCACCCTCAGAACCATTTTGTTTACTTGTGAGGTCTCCCTTGTAGTGGTCATTATTTTCCTTACAGTATTGTAATCTTCCTATCTCTTCTGCACATTTAAGTTTGAATTGTGTTAGGGCTTCTCTACTATCTGAAACAAGGGGTGTTTTTGGTCTTGACATATTATCGTCTCCTTTTCTCATTATAATAGTTATCTATTTCATTTAACTCAATATTATTGTTTACAAAAAAGTAATTTTCTTTCGTAGTAATATTTGATGATTTTGGTTTTTTTAGATTAGATAATTGGGAAAATAAAACTTTTATTTGTAATATTCGAATGGTATACTATATTATTGTAAAAACATTAACAATCTAAAAAGTTTTTTTGACAATATTGAAAGGACTGGGTAGAAAAATGCAAAAAATTAAATTTGATTGCTCTAAAGCTGCGGGTTTTTTGAGTGAAAGTGAGATTAATAATTTTGAGGGATATGTAAAGGTAGCACACGATATGCTGCATGAAAAGACAGGTGCAGGAAATGACTTCTTAGGCTGGGTTGACCATCCTATATGTTATGATAAAGATGAGTTTGCAAGAATTAAGAAGGCTGCAGAAAAGATAAAATCTGATTCAGAAGTTCTGATAGTAATAGGTATTGGAGGCTCATATCTTGGAGCTAGAGCAGCTATTGAAATGCTGTCACACTCCTTTTATAACATGCTTCCAAAGGAAAAACGCAATACACCTGAAATTTACTTTGTAGGAAACAATATTAGCTCAACATATGTAACTGATTTGCTTGAATTAATAGGAGGTAAAGAAATCTCAGTAAATGTTATATCCAAGTCAGGCACTACAACTGAGCCAGCCATTGCTTTTAGAATTTTTAAAGAATATTTAGAAGCAAAATATGGTAAAACGGAGGCTCAGAAGAGAATATATGCAACTACTGACAAGGCTCGTGGGGCTCTCAAGAAACTGGCTGATGAAGAGGGCTATGAGTCGTTTGTAATAGCTGATGATATAGGCGGAAGATTTTCTGTACTTACAGCTGTTGGATTGCTTCCAATTGCCGTTTGCGGGGCTGATATTGATAAGATAATGCAAGGTGCTGCAGATGCATATGAAACATATAAGACAGCAGATTTTAAGGACAATGATTGCTATAGATATGCTGCTGCTAGAAATGCTTTGTACAACAAAAACAAGAGCATTGAAATAATGGTAAACTATGAACCTTCTCTTCATTTCTTTACTGAATGGTGGAAACAGCTTTATGGAGAAAGCGAAGGAAAGGACCAGAAGGGTATTTTCCCAGCTGGAGTTGACTTTACTACTGACCTTCACTCAATGGGACAGTATATACAGGATGGATTAAGAAATCTCTTTGAAACTGTTATTCATGTTGGTGCACCAAAGAAGTCTATTACTATCAAAGAAGATAAGGACAATGTGGACGGACTTAATTTCTTGGCAGGTAAGACTATGGACTTTGTGAACAATAAAGCATTTGAGGGAACTTTGCTTGCTCACACTGATGGTGGGGTGCCTAACCTGATTATTAATGTTCCAGAGTTAAATGAATACTACTTTGGACAAATGGTTTACTTCTTTGAAAAGGCATGTGGCATCAGCGGTTACCTGCTTGGAGTTAATCCATTTGATCAACCTGGGGTTGAAGCGTACAAGAAGAACATGTTTGCATTGTTGGGTAAGCCAGGTTTTGAGGAGCAGAAGAAAGAGCTTGAAGCAAGGCTTGCTAAATAGTTTTGATTTGGTTATTTAGTATGTCAAATAAACTATAGAACTATAGGTAAAAAAACATTAGGAGCTATCTACTATATTTTGAACTGCCCCAATAAATTAGATCCTTAAATCTAGTTTGTCAGGGTCACAACAAAAAATAGTCAGATAGCTCCTTTTTGTTAGTTAGTCTCTTATTTGATTTTTATGCTATGGCAACTGTATTACAGCAATTTCTGGAACTGAAAACAAGCGAAAGGGAAGAAGAACATTACCTAGTCCTTTGTTAATATACATATTTATCCCGTTTACCTTGTGTTTTCCACGTTTTATACCTTGTCTACATAACTGTTCATTGCGAAGAAGCCTAAACTCAAGGTCAAAGGGCATCCATATTTGGCCGCCATGAAAGTGACCACAAAGTAAAAAATCTATTTTTGAATTCTTAAGAGATAGCACAATATCAGGATTATGCGATAATGCAACATTAATCTCTTTATTGGATATATCTTGTAATGCCTTTTTGATGTCGGGTTTTCCATATTTTAGGTCATCAATCCCAATTAATCTATATTGCTTATTATCTTTTGTGAGAATAATATTTTCATTATTTAGAAGAATAGCTCCTGTGGAGCTTATGCTTTTGAGATATTTTTCAAATCCCTCGCGATCGCTTTTAAATGCCTTGTGGTCATGGTTTCCTAGACTTAGATATACTGGATATTGCTTTGTCAGATTATTCAAAAATATTAAAAGCTTGTCCACATCTTTTTCTTTCTCAATATAGTCTCCAGTAAGGCAGACTATATCCGGCTTAATTTTAGTCAAAGCCTTTAATATTCTTTTCTCAGGAACAAAGAGTAAATTAATATGAACATCTGAAATATGTGCAATTCTTAAGCCTGCTGTATTTAAAGAAAAATTAACAAATTTTATGCTAAGCAGTCTTGTCTCAAGCATCATATAGCAAAAAAAAGCGAATAATATCAAAAAATAGGATATCATATAGGTAATATCTCCTATAGTCTTATTTGTTTTAGTATGACAAAATTAAGTATATAGCAATTTTGTACGTAATAAAAGGAAAATATTCTATTGCTATATTCTGACAAAATAAGTATAATTGTTGGCAATTATACTATTTGCAATTATGAGGACTAACAATGATAAAGATAAATGTGACAAATTGCATTCCTGGTATGATTTTGGCCAGGCCAATATATCACAAGGGATTTGTGGTTTTATTGGAAAAAGATTGTATACTCACCTCCGATTATATAAATAGAATTCGGAATATGGGCATTTCAGAAATTTATATAGAAGATGATTGTTCTACAGACATTATTCCAAATGACTTAGTTAAGGATTCTACCAGAATAGAAGCAGTAACTTATGTTAAAAATGTAATGGAGCAATACAGTGCAACTTATTCTGTTTATACAAAGGAACTCCTAGAGGTTATAAATAGTATTATTGATGACATTTTCTCTAATGAACACATTATTTTAAATATTATGGATATTAAGAATTGCGACGATTACACTTTTTCACACTGTGTAAATGTAGCGATTTTATCAATATCAACCGGTGCAATGCTGGGATTAAGCAGAAACGCGCTTGTGGAACTGGGCATCGGGGCCATTTTACATGATATTGGGAAAATAATGATACCTGAAGAAATCTTAAAAAAGAAATCCTCATTAACGGAAAGTGAATATGAGATAATTAAGCAGCACTCCAAGCTAGGCTATGAAATTCTCAGCAAAATCCCTAATATTAGCCAGGCTTCAGCAAGGGTTGCATTATCTCATCATGAGAGAATGGATGGCAGAGGTTATCCCAATGGAGAATTCGATAGTGATATTCATATTTATTCAAAAATTGTAGCTATTACGGATGTATTTGATGCTCTTACATCTGATAGGATTTATAGAAAGAAAATCAGTAATGCTCAGGCTATTGAATATATTACAGGTATTGCTAGGCCTACCTTCGATAACACTGTACTACTTTCTTTCCTTAGAATTGTTCCTCCATATCCGGTTGGAATGGTTGTAAAATTAAGTAATGGGGATAAGGGCATTGTTCAATATGTAAGGGAAGATTGTCCAACTAGGCCTGTTGTGAGAATTGTATACAACGCAGATGGTAGCAAGAAGAGCTACTATACTGAATTAGATCTGTCAGAGCACATTGATATTTCAATAGTAGAGAGTATATAGATTTAATTTGGTAAATAAATGAATATATAAAAGTGTATTGACACAAGTGTTATTTGACAGTATAATTAATCTTGCTTGAGCGGATGTGGCGGAATTGGCAGACGCACTGGATTTAGGTTCCAGCGGGCGACCGTGGGGGTTCAAGTCCCTTCATCCGCACCAAAAAAAGATATCCATTAACTTGGATATCTTTTTTTTATGCTCCGAATCAGCCAGTGGCATGCTGCCTTGTCTTCTTCGGAAGGGACCCTACGCTAAAAACGTGCATTTAGCACGTTTTATTTACG
>JAEZFR010000007.1 GCA_023417285.1 Bacillota bacterium | reverse complement strand
AAGTTCCTCAGGAGTGTCCTCATACATACCAATTTCTTCAAGTACAACTTTTCTTTCAACATCAATATCTGCTTTTGCAAATTTTGAATTGAAAAACATATCGGATAAAACATCAAATGCTACATCGATATGTGTATCCAGTGTTTTAGTGTAGTAACAGGTACATTCTTTCCCTGTAAAAGCGTTTATTTGCCCACCAATTGCATCAATACTTTCCGCAATTTCCTTAGCAGTACGCTTTGCAGTACCTTTAAATAACATATGCTCAATAAAGTGTGAAATACCGTTATTGTCAGGAGTCTCATTACGCGACCCCGTTCCAACCCAGATTCCCACCGATACAGATTTTACATATGGTATTTTCTCGTACACTAATCTTAATCCATTATTCAAAACAATTTTTTTGAACATCCAATCCTCCAAGGGTTAAACTAAATTAGGCGTAAACATAGGGTCTACGCCTAATTATTATATTACTATTATAACAAATTACTTTGCTTCTTCTTTCTTTGGTTCATCTTGCATTGCATCTTTTCTTGACAAATTGATTCTGCCCTGCTTGTCAACTTCAGTAACCTTAACTAGAATCTCATCTCCAATTGCTACAACATCTTCAACCTTTTCAACTCTCTTCTTATCGAGCTTTGAAATATGCACTAAGCCTTCTTTGTTTGGAAGAATTTCAACAAATGCTCCGAAGGTAGTAATTCTAGTTACCTTACCCATAAAAATTTCGCCTGGCTCGATATCCTTTGCAATGCCCATAATTATTCGCAATGCCTTCTGAGCAGCATCGGAATCTGATGTAAGAATGTAAACTCTTCCATCGTCCTCAATGTCAATCTTAACACCAGTTTCAGCAATAATCTTGTTGATCATTTTTCCGCCAGGTCCAATTACATCTCTAATTTTGTCAGGATCAATATTGGTAGTAATAATCTTTGGCGCGTAATCCGATAGTTCTTTTCTTGGCTCTGGTATAGCCTTTAGAATTACGTCATTTATTATCTGGAGACGACCAGCTTTGGTAAGTTCAAAAGCCTGTCTGATAATTTCATAGCTAAGACCATCAACCTTTATATCCATCTGTATAGCAGTAATACCTTCAGTTGTACCAGCAACCTTGAAGTCCATATCTCCAAAGAAGTCTTCTATTCCTTGGATATCCATAAAGGTGATAAAGTTGTCAGGATTTTCTTCATCGATAACAAGACCTGCTGAGATACCAGCAACAGGTGCTTTTATTGGAACACCAGCATCCATGAGTGCAAGTGTACTTCCGCAAACACTACCCTGTGAAGTAGAACCATTTGACATCAAAACTTCAGAAACAAGTCTGAAGGCATATGGGAACTCAGTTTCAGAAGGAATAACTGGAACGAGTGATCTTTCAGCAAGTGCTCCATGTCCAATTTCTCTTCTTCCAGGACCTCTTGAAGTCTTTGCTTCTCCAACGCTGTAACCTGGGAAGTTGTAGTGGTGCATATATCTCTTTGTTTCTTCAGTATCAATACCGTCTAACATCTGAACATCACCCATTGCACCAAGTGTACAAGTGGTGAGTACCTGAGTTTGGCCTCTCTGGAAAAGACCTGAACCGTGTGTTCTAGGTAAAACACCAACTTCAGCTGACAGAGCTCTGATTTCATCTAGACGTCTGCCATCTACTCTCTTGCCTTCTTTAAGAATGTACTCACGTACAACCTTTTTCTCTAGCTTATATATACACTCATTAATTTTTGCCTGCATTTCTGGGAACTGTTCTGCAAGTGCTTCCTGTGCTTCAGCTGTAAGCTCAGAAATCTTTGCGTCTCTATCCTGCTTATCAGTAGCTAATACAGCAACGCGCATTTTATCGTATGCAAAGCTCTTTACTGCTTTGAACATATCCTCTGGAACGTCTGCTGATTGGTATTCAAACTTTGGCTTTCCAATCTCAGCAACTATGCCATTTATAAAATCACAGATTTTCTTAATTTCTTCATGACCCTTCTTGATAGCGTCGAGCATAACTTCATCATCAACTATATCTGCTCCTGCTTCTATCATTGTTATCTTTTCCTTTGTACCAGCAAGAGTAACATACATCTTGCTCTTTGAACGCTGCTCTTCATTTGGATTGATAACAACTTCACCATCAATAAGTCCAAGAATAACTCCACCAATAGGACCATTGAATGGTATATCAGAAATGGATAGAGCAATTGATGCACCAATCATAGCAGCAATTTCAGGTGAATTGTCCTGTTCAACGGACATTACAGTGTTTACTACTGCTACATCATTTCTCAAATCCTTAGGGAAAAGTGGTCTAATAGGTCTGTCAATTACTCTTGAAGTGAGTACTGCTTTTTCTGATGGCTTTCCTTCTCTTTTAATGAAGCCTCCAGGGATTTTACCGACTGCATATAGTCTTTCTTCATAATCAACGCTGAGTGGGAAAAAGTCTATTCCGTCTCTTGGTGATGATGATGCTGTAGCAGTTGACATGATAACGGTATCCCCGTATCTAATCATAGCAGCTCCGTTTGCGAGCTGTGCAAGCTTACCTGTTTCTACGGTAAGAGTCCTGCCAGCTAAATCCATACTAAATGTTTTTGACATAAAAAAGTCCTCCTGTTTGGTAAGTACCACATGGTTTTACCCTTTTGGACTGTAGCATGTAGATTCTACGTCAAAAATTTTGGCGCACAATCTACGTTCTACTGTCCAACAACCATTAGTACTAATCATAGTATTGTATTTTTATAATAAAATATGTAAGTCTTCTACCATGTAGCCGTACATATTTATTAACTTATCCTGCTCAGAAATTACAAAACAGGCAGGCTGTTAGCCTGCCTATCTCAAATAAATTACTTTCTGAGTCCTAACTTTTCAATAATTGCACGGTATCTTTCGATATCATTCTTCATAAGATAGTTCAATAAACCTCTTCTAGCACCAACCATCTTGAGAAGTCCTCTTCTTGAATGGTGGTCCTTCTTGTGAGTCTTGAGGTGTTCATTTAAGTGATTGATTCTTTTAGTAAGAATAGCAATCTGAACCTCTGGTGAACCAGTGTCACCTTCATGAAGCTGGAATTTTGAAATTATTTCTTGCTTAACATCTTTAACCATTTTGTAATTCCTCCATAATAATATAATATAATTCTAAAAACGCCATATACCATGTAAAGGGCCGGAGAACCCCAAACGTAGTGCATGGTTTTAGTCATACTATTGTAGTTTAGCACAATTAAAGTGTTTTGTAAATATTTTATTACGGTGCATATTTTCATATTTTTGTCTTTAGTTTTGCCTTTAGTTTTTGTCTTTAGTTTATTACGAAGCATGCTCGGTTACAGAAATTCTCTGATTCCTGACCACCAATGTATATGTATGCTCTTTTGCTTCCATAAGCTTGTCCTCCAATTTTTCGGATTTTTAAATCTGAAAATGAAGAACCATAGTGATATCCCTAATCATTTGATGCTGACCCTTTTATTTAAAAACATAAAAACTGCCACTTAATAAGGGCAGATTAAGAATAATGTCCTACGGCAGCCAGACTGTCATAATACTGATAAGCACCGTAGACCCTGTGGCTTTGTGTCTCTATCTTTTGACAGGTTTGCCCTTATATAGATGCTGATTTTTTATTTTTACTTAATCAGTATGATGCAGCCATTACTTCCTTAATGAATTTAAAATATCATTTCGTTCAAGCAAAACCGGATACCTTTCATTGAATGTGTAAAAAACTATTCAAAATATTAAGACAACCAAACAGACAAATTGCAACAAAATTACTAATAATTTAAACGCATTTTTAAGTTGCAGTTGGTTCATGGGCTTGTCTTATCTTTATAAGAGGTAAAATTCGCAATGCAAAAACTGAATTTCTTAATTGCTTTATCTACTTAATAAAAAATTAAGGGAGAGATTTGACTATTGGCCACAATTACCTGCTTTATTTTTAGGAAGGTGAACTAGTATGCTAAAAATTAAATTTTACAACCTTTTCTGTTTACAAATACTGGAATCCCATCTCTTTAGTATTTGAAGGGTGGGATGATTATGATTAGCGATTTAATTGATAAATCACAAAAAGGCAATTTTGATACCACTTTACTTATGATTGAGAAATTTAATCCTTTACTCAAAAAATATGCGTATAAGCTTTATTATGAAGATGCTTACAGTGACCTTCTTGTTGACTTTATCGAACTTCTTCACAGAATTAGCCTTAGTCGTATTAACGATACAAGTGAAGGGAAAATGGTGTCTTACATATATAAATCTATAAATAGCAGTTTTATAAAAAGGTTAACGGCAATTAAAAAACTTCATGGTTGTATCCTATTTTCGGAATTAAGCGAAAGTCAATTGCATTATGTAAATACTATTTCAGCTGCAAATGATGAATACTTTGCATATGAATTACCGGGCATTTCCTTGATATTAACTAGAAAGGAATTTCAATCGTTAAAATGATTTATTACTCCGGTTACACAGTAGCAGAGACTGCTTATGTCATTGGTATTTCCAGGCAAGCGGTAAATCAGATAAAAAAGAGGGCTTTGAGAAAATTGAAGACTATATTTTCGGACAAGCCAGCCGTGGAGGTGAATGCATGAACTCAATCATGAGTAGCTGCAAAGCAATAAGCGCATTCATAGGTGGTGTTTTGGGATGGTTTTTGGGTGGTTTTGATACTTTGATTTATGCCCTGATTGCATTCGTATCAATTGATTACATAACCGGAGTTTGGCTGGCCGCCCTTGAGAAAAAGGTTTCGAGCGATATAGGCTTTAAAGGTATAAGCAGGAAAGTTATGATATTCGTTTTGGTTGCTTTTGGAAACGTTATAGATCGATTGGTTATCGATAATGGCAGTGCACTTAGAAGTATGCTGATCATGTTCTACTTATCCAACGAGGGAATCAGTATTATTGAAAACGCAGGAAGGATGGGGCTTCCACTTCCTCAAAAGCTCAAGGAAGCTCTGCAAAAGCTTGACAGCAATAGCTCTGACAAGAAACAGTAGCTAGATGCGAAAAAAGACAAACATAAATCTTTAATTCTATACGTTTACATTACTAAATTATTATTGAATTATTTGATATTATAGAGAAAGGTCTAGTACCAATTTACTGATTTGCAGGAGTAGAGCAGAAATGTTGAGCCTCAAATCTGATAAATAAAGTCATCAATATTTCAAGGGCGTAATTTAACGATAAGTTATGTATTTTTGCAACAAATAATTTGCAAATTTTACTTTATGGATTTACGACTTCTGCCATTCAATTGCCTTCAATTTTACAATTTTCAGTGAGGGATACTCCCCGGCTGGTATCGAACCTCTGCTTGCAAAATAGGTGGCCGCCATCTGGACCATCCTAAACGCAAATTTGATTTGTGCCTGTATTTCGCTCATAAAAAACATCCTTTCAGATTTTTGTTTCTGTTCCAATTCTTAGCTGGAAGGATGTTTCTCATTCACTTTTATATATAATGCTCGTTGGTCTCTGGAAATTCCAACTGAAAATAGTACTTGCGGCAGCTTAAATATTGTTACGTGACCATTTTAAAAAAATACTGTCCGGTTATATAGCTACTATTTTAACCTATTATCGGACTTCCATGTCCGACCATCATCATAACTTGTCATGAAAACTATTTTAACTTCTCCTTTATCATCAGTAAGTTGGACTGGCAAGACGACGTACTCACCATTAAAGGCAGGTGAGAGAGGTGTTTGCTTATACTGCTTATACTCCTCCGCCAATCCAATGTTAACCTTTCTCCATGTCACACCCCCATCTTGCGTCATATAGACCACTACCTGGGAATTGGACTCATAGCGGAAACCAGCAAAACCAATTTTGTCATCAATAAAGCTGGCACCGCTTAGCATTCTAATATACACGTCGTTTATATTTCCATCAACAGGTGCCCATGATTTCCCTCCATCGGAGGTCTTATAGAGATAGTGCTGTTCCTGCCCCATACCGATAAAACTAGATATAATCATCCAGCCATTATTCTTGGTTGTGAATCCAATATTAATCCATGATGCATTTTTGTCAAAGTCAATACTCACATTATCCCAAGTCTTACCGCGGTCTCCACTTATGATTACCGTAACGGGACCGGGGGAATCTGTCTTTCCGTAAGCTATGGCTGTCATTTCATTCGAGATAAAAAACCCGGTGTTTTCGGCCATTGGTTTTTTATCTCTCATATTCAAGGATAGAACTAACGGAGCTTTGACTGGGTCAGCACCATCGTAGGAAAGCATTATACTGCCGTCCTTACCAAGATAATAGGAGACACCTGTGTTGCGCCAATTATAAACTATTCCATCTGACTTTCTTGAATATGCCGTTCCGTCTGTTATGGTACTCGCATTAATTTTAGCTACATTATCTGAATGCCTTGCAACTCCGAGTGTTGCAGCACAACCTGTCAAAATAAGCACGAGAACAACCGTTAGTGCGAAGGTCCATGCAGGTTTCTTTTTAAATTTCATAATGCTGACCAACCTTTCTTTTAATTTTTTCTTATCCTCACATAAAGTCGTGGTAACGATTCCCATCGGTATTTTTTTGTTCGAGGCAAGGGTAAGTAATGTATTCCCATAGGTTCGTTTTTCTTCCTCTGACATATCTCGTATGACCACTTCGTCACAAGATAGTTCACACGCATAGCCGATCTCCCTTCGAATCAATATCATCAGCGGATTGAACCAATGTAACGACGTTACTGCAATGAGAAACCATTTATAAAGCACATCTTTTCGCCTATAATGGGTCAATTCATGCTGAAGAATATTCATCAGTTCTTTACCCATGCCGTTGTGGACATAGGTAAACTGCGGAAGAATTATGACAGGACGTATAATTCCAATAAGCATCGGTGTGGAGATATAACTACTGCAAACTAACTTAACCTTTTCATAGCCGTATAAATTCCTAAATACCGATAGATCATCAAGGTGTGGTGCTGTACAGGAGCGCCGTATATATCGTGAAAAAACAGTATAGGCAACAATGAACCAGCCCAAGCTGACAGCAACACCCACCAGCCATATCCACAATAGGTTATCTTTAATAAACTCCATTGTAAACGATTCCTTCTGCATCTGTTTCGGGGCATTCAACCCGGGTGCTTCGCGAATTGGGGTACTTTGTAAATCAAGCTGTGTATTTTTAAATGTATTTGACTGCTGTGGGGATTGAATGTTTTTCGTTCCGTCCTGAGTGGCAATCGAATCTGAGAATTCTCGAAGGACACTGGATTGGTCCATCCAAAATAATGTGTTCATAATATTTATAGGGGAAGCAACCGGCACCACAAGCCGCAGTAGCACCAGTAACCAAATGTAGTAAGCAAATACCGAAGACACTTTTCTTTTTATAAACGATTTCCCCGCCAGTAGTATAAGTGCCAATATGGACCCAGACAGGGATAAAGACAAGATGGTAATTATAAAGTTACTCATGGCACTCACCTGAATTAAACATAACTGAAAGCTCTTGAATATCCTTTTCCTTAAGCTGTCCGCACGAAACTAATGATGCGACCAGTTTTTTTGCACTACCTGCGAAGAACTTATTGACAAACGCATGCGTAGACCACTGATTATATTCTTTTTCCATTATGACCGCGCTGTATACACCGCGCTTTTCCAGCCTAACCGCCCCCTTCATCTGTAGCCTTCGTAGCAGTGTTTTGATTGTAGAATCTTCCCATCCACAACGTGTTGACAGAATACGTCGTATTTCAATAAGTGGTAGGGTGTCCCCCGCCTCCCAAAGTACGCGCATCACTTCAAGTTCAGAATCATGTATTCTACCATAAAGTTGGCTCATAGTATCCTCCAATATAGTTTACTCCAGTAACTTATATATAATAGTTTACTGCTGTAATCTTTTATTGTCAAGTTAAAAAAGTTCAGTTGGTTGGCTCACCTTCAGTTGACTACTGCATACCATAAACATACTAAAATTCTTTTTATTGTTAATTTTGTGACTCGAACACCCTGTTTTAACAGAAAGGCGATTTTTGTGGATAACTTCTGTCTTCCATCCTTATAGTGTGTGATTTATTGTTTTGTACAAAAGCCATGCTCAACCTCCTAAAGTCCATAATATAATCAGAGCTGAGCAGAAAAGCCGCTCAGCTCTGACTGGTTTGAGGTAAGTCATCGAAAGTGAAAACTGGTATTATTTCCAACCACCAGCTGAACCATTAGAATCGTCTTTGTCAATTGTAATCTGACCAGTTCCGCTACCGATGGTGGTGCCGTTTGCATACTGTTTAAGCACGTATCCAGTATATGTGCTTGAGCCACTCCACCCAGTCGATCCGGCAAGCCAAGGATAAGTAAATGTGCTTTGGTAATAGGAAAGTACAGCTCCAGAACCATATAGGCCAAGAGCATAAGGATAATTCTGTGAGACAAATACAGCTTTGACAGCCTGCAAGTAGTTCTTTATAGGACCGCTGATATCACTAGTACTTGCATCATAATCCACTGCGAAGTAGATCGGAGTGCCCGAAGGCTGCCCAATTGCTGTGGCAGCAGCGATTGCATCTGTAGCATCAGACGTACCCTTGGCTGCGGTAAGAGCTGGTTGGCGAACCTTTTTCCCAAATCGAAATAATGTAGAGCCCACCGCCTGTAATTATACTTTTTTCTGAAGCCGTCAATGCATAGCTTCCTGCAAGATATCTCGCCACGAAAGTGTAACCTCCATTAACAAGTGTCTGTAATCGAGCTGCATTGATAGTGGTCGCGGTATCACAACCTAATGCCATTGATATTCCCTTCTTTCATAATTATTGCTACTCATAAACACGAATTATTTGGACTTAACGAAATGCGCGGGCTTGTCCGGAGCCTGACATGTCGATTCGTATTCTTGAATAACTTCAACTATAAAAGAGAGAAATTATGATTATTTGTAAACTATATCTTAAATTTGAAATTTCAGAAAAGAAGTAAATACCTTAAGTTCGCCTTATTTTTTCCATCATTTTTCTATATTTAGAAAACATATTGTATTTGCACCTATTTGAAATCTTTATCAAAAATAACAACCGTCTTTCCTGTGTATTTGCTGACACCTTGTATTACCTTTTCTTTTAAATATGTCAATCCGGTTATATCCAAATGAGGCATAAATACTTCCACTTTTACTCGTATAGTATAACGCGTTAAGCTTGTTGTAAATAACAAGAATACTTTATATTTTATTATGGTGCATGTCTTTAGTTTGTGATAATTTCACCCTTAAGATTATCGTATGATTATTTCACCTATCATAAATAATGGTAATCTTAGGGGATGATATATACAATGACTGATAAGGAACTAAAAAAGTTACATGTTATTAATTGTACATTAGAACATCAAATCATTGTTTCATTTGTAAAAAAGTAAAAATTTCCAATATATTATGTATAATTATTGATAAGAATGTAAAAT
>JAEZFR010000107.1 GCA_023417285.1 Bacillota bacterium | reverse complement strand
GTATGAGCGTAGTCTATATGGCTATCAATGAGAAAGCTAATAAGACATGGGCTGTAAAAGAAGTAAGAAAAGATGGGATTAAGGATTTTGAGGTTGTTAAGCAGGGCCTTATTGTAGAAACTGATATGTTAAAGAAACTATCACATCCCAATTTGCCTAGCATTGTAGATGTCATTGAAGATAATGAAATGTTTATCATTGTCATGGATTACATAGAAGGAAATACCTTAAATAAAGCATTAGAAGAATATGGGGCACAACCCCAAGAGTATGTTATTGAGTGGGCAAAACAGCTTTGCGATGTGTTAGGATACTTACATTCAAGAACTCCTGCAATTATTTATAGGGACATGAAACCTTCAAATGTAATGTTGAAACCAAATGGAAACCTAATGCTTATAGATTTCGGAACCGCTAGGGAGTTCAAAGAAAGAAATTTAGCAGATACTACATGCCTAGGGACAGTTGGATATGCTGCTCCAGAGCAATTTGGGGGTAAAGGCCAAACAGATGCACGAACAGACATTTACTGTTTAGGGGCAACCTTGTACCATCTTGTAACAGGGCAGAATCCATGTGAACCACCATATGAAATTAGGCCTATTCGCGAGCTGAATCCGTCCCTTTCGAGTGGCTTGGAAAAAATAATAGCAAGATGTACCCAAAGAAACCCTGATGACAGGTATCAATCCTGTGCAGAGTTGTTGTATGCTCTTGAGCATTATGAAGAAATTGATGAATTATATAGGAGAAAGCAAAAGAAAAGGTTAGTAACATTTGCATCAACTGCCGTTTTGTGCCTAGCCTTTGGAATAACTGGTTTGTTTTCAAATAGCATGGCTATGAGGACTGAAGAAGGCAATTATTCAGCAACAATTGAAGCTGCTGAAAAGGAATCAAATAATGAGAAAAAGGTTGATCTTTATATAGATGCAATAAGTATAAGACCTCAGCAATCAACGGCATATATAGCCCTTATGGATACCTTCAAAAAAACAGGAGATGCTTTTGACATTGAGGAAGAAGGCCTTCTAAAAAAGGCTATATTAAACAATAGGGAAGAGATTAAGCTAGACGCAACTCAGTATGCAAAGATTTGCTTTGAGATAGGTAAGCTTTATTGGTATTACTATGATTACGGTAATACATCCGACAATAAATTAACAAGGATGAAATCGGCTGCAGCTTGGTTTGATGAAGCATTAAAGTATGGTGGGGATAGTTTTGAGCAAAAGGCTATGGCCACAGTATATAGGGATATTGGTATGTTTTACAGTAATATTACAATTAATACTGTTGAGGCTAATGAAAATGGATTATATAAGCCGCTTTGGGAAAACTTTAAGCAACTGATTACATCCATACAAAAAGAAAGTAATTCAAACGAGATTGTTAGGCTTGAACTATATGAGCTAGTAAGAAGTGCATTGCATCAGTATGCCAATAAATTTAAAGCGGATGGAGTAGAGCAAAAAGAAATGTTAGAAATACTTGGTTCTGTTTCAAAAAATGTTTCTTCAGTTAATGCTACAACAGATAAAACGAAGAGTATTAAAAGTGCTACTGAAGGGCTTATGAGTGATACGTATGATGCAATTAATCTTGCATTTCAGGGTGAATAAAGGAGGAGTGTTTTATGACAGCTGAGTTATACAAAATTATTTCAATTGTAGGATTTTGTATGGCTGGAGTTTTTCTGGTTTTATCTATAATTCTATTTATTAAATTCAGGATTGTAAAGGTTATTGGGGATTTAACAGGATCAAACGCTAAAAAGGCTATAAGTATTATAAGAGAACAAAACGAAAATACAGGAAATAAGGCGTTCAAGCCAAGCCCTTTAAACATAGAAAGGGGTAAGATAACCGAAAAAATGTCAGCGTCCGGTAGTTTGTATCAAAAAAGTGAAAGTACTCTAAATGTTGGCGTGGGAACTGAGAAATTGGCTGACTGCCAAGAACCTTCTATCAATTGTGAGACGGAAGTATTAGTAGAGACCAATAATTGCATGCAAACCAGTATACTCTCTGAGGATGTAAATGAATTAACCATAGAGCAGGATATAACGCTTGTACATAGCAAAGAAATAGTGATTTAGGTGGTGTTTTATGATGAAATTGAAATTTTTTGAGAGATTCTTCTATTTGTACATAATTTCAAGTGTGGGCATTTGTACGGCTATTGCATTTATGCCTTTCGCAAGTAGACAAAAAGAACAAGAATATTTTTTACCGATAATATTAGTGGGAGTAGTTTTTTGGGCATTCTTATTTATAGCAATACTAAATCTTGCGTTATTAAATTATGGACGAAAAAAGATAGCTGAAAAGGGCATTTCTAATAATAGGAGAAGGATGGGAGTACTTTGTTTTTTTTCAAGTCCTCTTGCAGCATTCTTTGACATTCTTATGATATTGAGTTTGTTTATATTGATTTTTGCTTTAAATAGCAATTTACTACATCAACAAATTGTTTTCATAATAATCTCATTATTTATTTTTTTCGTATGTATGCACGGATTACTTAATGGTAAAAATTATAATTTTTTGATATCAATTAGGAGTGGTGAAAAGAATGCAAAGTAAACTTAATAAGTCATTAGAAAAGGGAATTGCTATTATATTAAGTATATTAATATGCTTACAATTGTTTCAAGCTAATATAGGTCTATCAGTTAGAGCGGCAACTCCAGACATTCCAGACCAATTTACTATAACTGTTTCGGACGGAATGCAACCAATTAAGGATGCGTCTGTTAATATCTACAATTCAGGTGAAGACAGTATTCTATACTCAGCAAATACTGATGACAACGGAGCAGCTGTGTTTAGCCAAATTACTTCATTAAGGGATGATTCATTGGAGCTTTCCTTGGAGTATTCGGTGTCAAAAATAGGATATACTGATTGCGCAAAAACTACTTTTACCGTATCAAGTAGTAGTGCAATTAGCTGGGACGGAAATGTTGATGTTACACTAGTACCAATCCCTACTAAAACTGTTGAAGGGGTAGTTACAGATTCAGCTATTGGTGTTTCAGGAGCTGTAGTTACTCTAAATGGATATCAGCAATATTCAGTGAGTACTGGCCCAGATGGATCATTTTCGATTCCCGGAGTTTACGACATAGGAACATATGATATTACTGTTCAACATGATGACTATATACTTTATAATGGTACAGCTGATCTCAACGCACCAAATATTATTACTGTGATACCAAAGGCTGACCAAGTACCTCTGGCGTTTGAATATCCAACGCCATCCTCTATAGCCTTTGGAACAGCTTTTACAAATGTGGTTTCGGGTGGAAGTGGGACAGGTGAGCTATCTTATTCAGTTGTTAGCGGTTCTGATGTTGCAAATGTTAGCGATTCAGGAGAATTAAGTATATTAAAAGCCGGAGATATAACTATTCAAGCTAAAAAAGAGGGAGACAGCTTATATAAAGCAGCTCTTGCACATTACTCCTTAACAATTACAACTGCTACCCAAGCAGCACTTACATTCAATAATATGGGACCAGTTAGTATGACCTATGGAGATGGTGGCAACAAATATAGCAATACTGTAAGTGGTGGAAGTGGTACTGGTGCAATTACATATTCCATTATTTCAGGAGATTCTGCTACAGTAGATTCCTCTACGGGAGAAGTAACTATACAAAAATCAGGAGATGTTACTATTCAAGCAATAAAAGATGGAGACGGTGCATACAATGCTGCTGCTGCTCAGTATTCTTTATCAATTGGGATAGCTACCCAATCAGCACTAACATTCAGTATTAGTGAGCCAGGAAATATAAAGTATGGAGATGGGGCTAATAAATTTGCCAATATGGCCATTGGTGGAAGTGGTACTGG
>JAEZFR010000553.1 GCA_023417285.1 Bacillota bacterium | reverse complement strand
CTTGTACAGAGAGGTACACTAAGAGTTGGTGACTCAATGATTTCTGGTTCTACATTTGGTAGAATTAAGGCAATGAACTCTGACAAGGGCTATGCAATAAAGAGTGCAGGACCATCAACACCAGTTGAAATACTTGGCTTTGATGAGGTTCCGGAGGCTGGTGAACTGTTCTATGCCGTTACAGATGAAAAGGTAGCTAAGCAGCTTGTTGAAAAGAGAAAGTTCAAAAATAAGGAACAACAGTTTAAATCAAGCGCAAAGATATCACTAGATGATTTGTTCAATCAGATAAAAGAGGGTAAGGTTAAGGACCTCAATATCATTGTTAAGGCTGACGTTCAAGGTTCTGTTGAAGCAGTGAAGCAATCACTTGAAAAGCTAACAAATGATGAGGTTAGGGTTAAAATTATCCACGGTGGTGTAGGTGCTATTACTGAATCTGATGTTACATTGGCGCTGGTTTCAAACGCAATTATTATAGGCTTTAACGTTAGACCGGGTGCAAATGTTACAGAAGCTGCAAAGAATGCAGAAGTTGATATGAGACTTTACAATGTAATATACAAGGCTATCGAAGATGTTCAGGCTGCTATGAAGGGTATGCTTGAGCCAACCTTCAAGGAAGTTATCCTTGGCCATATTGAGATTAGACAGATATTTAAGGTGTCAGGTATTGGTACTATCGGTGGTGCTTATGTTACCGACGGTAAGGTTGCTAGAAATTCCGAGGTTAGAGTTGTTAGAGATGGAATTGTTGTTCATGAAGGCAAGCTCGCTTCCTTGAAGAGATTTAAGGACGATGCAAAGGAAGTTGTTGCTGGATATGAGTGCGGTGTATCCATCGAAAGATTCAACGATATCAAGGAAGGCGATATTATAGAAGCCTTTGTAATGGAAGAAGTTAAGAGATAAATATAATAAACAATTTGTCATATAATAAATAAATAGGTTGAATGGGGTTATCCCAATTCAACCTATTTGTATAACAAGAGAGTACAGGGTTTAATAACTTATTTGAATGCTGTATAATAATTGACAAGAAAGGATAATCAAACATGGCAGATAGAATAATCAGAATTTCAGAGGAAGTAAAGAAAGAAATTAGTAGCATTATTCAAAATGATATAAAAGACCCAAGGTTACCCAACTTGGTCAGTATTACATCATGTAATGTAACAAAAGACTTAAGATATGCCAAGGTATTTGTCAGTGTTCTAGGAGACGAAGAGCAAAAGAAGAATGCGATGAGTGCACTTAAAAGTGCAGCAGGCTTTATCAGACGAGAACTTGGTCATAGGGTACAATTGAGGTACACTCCTGAGATTCACTTTGAGCTGGATACTTCAATAGAACACGGAATATATATAAACAAATTATTAAATGAAACTACAAAAGATACCAAATAATATGGGGGACACGATTGTGGGTAAAATAGATAAGGACATTATTAAGCTAATAGAGGGTGCTGCTTCTGTTGCAATCTTTCCGCATGTATCTGCAGACGGTGATGCATTAGGCTCCTCCTTTGCTCTGGCGTTAGCTCTCGATACTATGGGAAAGCAGGTCGTTGTATATCTAGAGGAAAATGTTCCAAACATGTATAAGTTCCTTCCCGGTATTAACTTTAGCAGGCTAATGGAACAGCAAGAGGAAGAGACCTATGACCTGAATATTGCACTGGATACTGGTGATATCAATAGGATAGCGTCAAGAAGTTCTATTTTCTTCAAGTCTCCTGCTACCATCAATATTGACCATCATGTAACAAACACAAAGTTTGCGCATTTGAATCATGTTGATGTTGAATCTGCCTCTACAGGTGAGATTGTATTCTCATTACTTCAGCAGTTAAAGGCGCCTTTGACCAAGGACATTGCAACATGCTTGTATACTGCTATATCCACTGATACAGGCGGGTTTAAATATGGTAATACGACTGAGCAGACGCACTTAATTGCCGCAAAGCTCTTGAGTACTGGTATAGACATTGCCGAATTATCTCAAAAGATATTTGACAATACTACATTTGCAAAGCTTCAATTGACCAAAAAGGCAATTGAAGTGCTTGAGCTACATGAGAATAAAACTATTGCTGTAATTCCAATTAGCCTTGATGATTTTAAAAAGACTGGTGCAATAGATGAGGACTGTGATGGGATAGTAAACATTGGACGTTCTATTGAGGGTGTTGAAGTATCAATAATGCTAAAGGAAAAGGGCAATGATGAGATAAAAATCAACTTTAGATCAAAGACATACGTTGATGTTTCAGAGATAGCAGGTGAGTTCGGCGGTGGTGGGCACAAGCGTGCGGCTGGTTGTACGGTTTCAGGAAACTTAGAAGATATAAAAATAAGGGTATTAGACGCGATAAAGGAAAAACTCTAATAATGAATGGAATAATTAATGTTCTTAAACCGGCAGGGATGACATCTTTTGACGTTGTAGGGTTTTTGAGAAGGATTTCTGGTCAGAAAAAGATTGGCCATACTGGTACATTAGACCCTATGGCAGTTGGCGTTTTGCCGATATGCCTTGGTAGTGCTACAAAAGCTATTGAGTTTATGATGGAAAAGGACAAGGTATACAGAGCAGAAATGTCTCTTGGGGTATCAACAGATACTGAGGATAGCACGGGACAAGTGCAAAAGTACACGCCTTGCTGCGCTACCGATGAAGAAATAAGAGAGGCCATATCAACATTTGTTGGTAACATTGCTCAGATACCACCCATGTATTCCGCACTCAAGGTAAATGGAAAGAAGCTTTATGAGCTTGCCCGCCAGGGACAGGTAATAGAGCGTGAAGCAAGAAATATTACAGTTTATAGCATTGATGTTATTAAAATCTGGAAAGACCGTATAAAAGCTTCTTGTAATGGAAATTTGGAAGAATATAAAGTGGTTAAGGTTTTAATGGATGTTCATTGCTCTAAGGGAACTTATATACGCACCCTTTGTAATGATATTGGGAATGCTCTGAATTGTGGCGGGTGTATGTCATTTTTGATAAGAAAGGCAGCCGGTGAATTTGATTTATCAAACGCTGTTTCTATTGAAGAGATTACAGACCTTTTTGACAAGGGGCAATTAAATGATGCACTTCTCCCTGTTGAACCAGTATTTCTTAAGCTTCCTAATATTAAACTTTCACAGCAGGAAACTTTTAAATACTCAAACGGTGCATGGATTGATGTTTGTGTAAAGAAAGACTTATTGTACCGCATTTATGATAATAATGGCAGCTTTCTTGGTTTAGGAGAAACTTTTGAGACAAATGGGCAAACAACGCTCAAATCCAGGAAGTTTTTCTAAGCAAATATTCTGAAGGTAATAATGAATTTAAAACATTTTCATAGTAACTAATGAGGAGATATCTTATGAAGGTAGTAAATGCCAGCGATATTAATAATTATTTTGAATGTAATACTGGCGTAGGCTTGGGAAACTTTGACGGCTTACATATAGGTCATATGGCATTAATAAATACCTTGATTAGAGAATCAAGGTTAAATGGATTGTATTCTATTGTATATACATTTAAAAAGCATCCGGAAAACATACTTAGAAAAAAGCTCATTACTCCGTTGCTTTCTACAGAACAAAAAAAGATAGAACTTTTATCAGAGACATCGTTAGACTGTTTGTATTTTGATGATTTTAATGAAGATTTTTCACGACTTACACCAGAAGAATTTGTCAATCAGGTGTTGGTTAAGAGACTTCATATCAAGCTCGCTGTCGCGGGATATGACTACAGATTTGGTTACAAGGGACAGGGAGATATAGAACTGCTTAAAGAATATGGGCAAAAGTACGGTTTCAGAGTTATTGTGATTGATGCAATTAAGTGCGCAAATGAAGCTATCAGTAGCACTCGTATAAGAAATTTTATTATTAACGGTGAGCTGGAGAAGGCTTATAAGCTCTTGGGAAGAAACTACTCTATAACTGCTGAGGTCGTTTCTGGCAGAAGAGTAGGAAATACTATTGGCTTTCCAACGGCCAATATTCATCCGGAAAGATACCTGGTGCTTCCTGAAAACGGTGTTTATATTACTAAGACTTTGTTAGACGGCAAATTATATAACAGCATGACAAATGTAGGCTTTAACCCGACATTTGAAGATGTTAAGGAAAAGACTGTCGAAACTCACATTCTTGACTTTGATCAAGATATTTATGGTAAAAAAATCGAGGTATTCTTCCTTAAAAAGATCAGAAATGAGATTAAGTTTGAAAGTGTAAATCAACTTATGGAGCAGATAAAAAAGGATATGGGAGAGACCAGAAAATACCTTGGTATCTAGCTTTTAAAGGTGGTATAAAGCATGATTGGCTATGAAATAGTTATAACAGGAATAGTACAAGGAGTTGGATTTAGACCATTTATATATAACCTTGCAAATGAACTAGGTCTCAATGGCTGGGTTTCCAACAAAGGCAGCGATGTTATTATATGTATAGACGCTACAGAACA
>JAEZFR010000552.1 GCA_023417285.1 Bacillota bacterium | reverse complement strand
GATAAAGGGTATAAACAGGTTAAAGGCTTGACAGATGTTCATGCATACAACAGTGAAAAAAATAACTTTGTTATGATTTCATCAATGAACCCTTTGTACACTAAGGATAAAACAGAAAAAATTTCGGTAGATACTATTGATGAAAAAGCATTAGAAAGAAGCTTTACTATGCTGGTTGGAAAAATAAAGAGCACCACCGATGGATTGAAAAGTGTAAAGGTTGCTGGAGAAGATGGAAAGGTTATAAGTGTGGATTGTGCAAATGCTACAAATACCATACAGTTAGTTATTCCTCAGGACCCAGGACTTAAGGAAAAAATGGAGAGCGTGCTTAAAAAAATGGACTTAAAAGGTGTTCAATTTGAAATCGTACCATCGTATGGAAATGCAATTAAGCCGGTGAAATAGAAATTGTTATACTAAGAGAGGTTTGATAATTATGGAGTTATTATATTGTTGTCTATTGTCGGTTATTCTTTCAGTTGCTGGGTATTTCTATATGATTAAGCATTATTTTAATACCAAAGCTAACCAACTAAACATTATGGCATTAGTTTATGCAATATCATCAATGATATGTGGAATTTGTGTCGGGCTTTCGTTAAATCTGTATTACAATGCTCCATTAATTACACAATTGAAGCTGGTAACACTAATTTTAATCATTTACCCTATTGCAATTATAGATTATAAAAAGCATATTGTGCCTAATATAATATTACTTTTTGCAGTAGCTCTTAGGGCAGTGTACTACATTGTTGAGTTCTTTCAAAATAGGTCGGAATTGTTATCTATATTAATTAACGATGCTTTAGGAGCAATTACTGTGATGCTTTTTTTCATAGTATGTGCACTAATTTTTAAAAGTAGTATTGGTATGGGAGATATCAAACTATTTGGTGTAATGGGTCTATATCAAGGCATGCGAGGTGTTTATACTTCAATTATGTTTGGCTTGATTGTTGCATTTATAGTTTCCATTTTTCTTCTTGTACTAAAAAAACGAGGAAGAAAGGATTCAATGCCTTTTGTACCAAGTATTTTTATAGGACTGTTGCTGTCAGCTATTCTATCAGGTATGTAGGAGGAACACAATGAAGAGAAAGTATAAAAATCTAATTCCGGTTGCTTTAATATTTCTTATGGCAATTGCGTGGTATCAACTAAATAATACTATATTACTAAAAGATATAGAATATAACACAGTTTTAGAGAAAGCTAGAAAATATGCCGAGAGCGGAATAATGACATATGCTGAAAGGTACTATTTAGAATCATTGTCTATGAGAGAGAATATTGATGTAAGATTAGAGCTTGCTGATTATTACAAGAAAAATAGTACTCCTGATGTCAATATTGAGTGGTGTGAGGCTGTACAAGAGTTATACCCAAAGAATGTAAACATATACGAAAGGCTTTTAGGATTTTATTTGGACGCAGAGGACTATAAATCATGCTTTAGTCTTATTAATGTTTTTAGTAAAAGAAACCTTAAATCTGAATTTATAGATAAAATTGAAAATCAAATAAAGTACAAATATACTTTTGCTAGTAACAGTTTTGACGATGTCAGTATATTTAAGGAAGGTATTTGTGCTGTAAAGTCTAATGAGAAATGGGGATTTATTAGCGATACTTGTGACACAATAGCTAGTTGTAACTTCAAGAAGGTTTCAGCGTATTTAAATGGCCTTGCTGCTGTAGTAGACAGCAATGACAACGTGTATTATATTGACACAGATGGTGTTAAAGCAATAGCTATTAACAACAAGACCTACTCAGAACTAGGAATGATATCAAAGGACGGTATACTAACAGCTGTTTCTAGTGGCAAGTATATGTTTTTGAATTCAGATTTTGAAAAGCAATTTGGAGATTACGATTTTGCCTCAGCAATGAACGATGGAATAGCTGCAGTGAAGAAAGATAATTTATGGAAGCTTATAGGTTCTGATGGAAAAGATATTAGTACCAATACATACATAGACATTAAGCTAGATGAAAGCAATACAGCATCAAAATATGGGAGAGTATTTGTAAAGAATGACGCGGGCTACACTATGCTAGATAACCTGGGAAATAAAGTCTTGGATCAAGTATATGAAGATGCAAGATTATTTTCAAATAACAATATAGCAGCAGTCAAAATAGGCGGGAAGTGGGGATTTGTTGACTTAGAAGGCAAAGTACTCATCGAACCTCAGTATGAAGACGCTAGATCGTTTTCAGAAGGCTTGGCAGCAGTCAAAATAGGTGGTAAATGGGGATTTATCGGTATAGATGGGAAGTTAAAGATAGACGCTCAGTTTTATGATGCAAAGGATTTCACTGACACTGGAAAATGCTTTGTTAACATTGGAACAAAGTGGCAAATTCTAGAGCTATACAAATATTTATAAAGAAGGGTGAATGAAATGGGCAATTTTACATTTGAAAACCAAGGGGCAAATACATATTTGGTATACGGGGTAGATGCAGACGAACATATTGACACATTGAGTTTAGGAATGATTACAAACAACAAGATTCCTGGAATTTTGCCAGTAGTGTTT
>JAEZFR010000524.1 GCA_023417285.1 Bacillota bacterium | reverse complement strand
TTATTGTACCATCAATACCGGGTTTTGGTTTCTCTTCCTTATCTGAACAAAGCGTACTGAACAATCACTTGATTTCTATTTTATGGGCAAGGTTAATGACTGAAGAACTGGGTTACAAAAAATTTGTTGCTGGCGGTGGAGACATGGGATCCAGCATTACTAGGTATCTATCCATGAACCATCCTGAATTATTGTATGGTATACACCTGACTGACATTGGAATTATCAGACCTCTTTTGACACCACAGGATTTGTCGGTTTTAACCAAGGAGGAACTGGAATATCGTAATAACGCACAGGATTGGATTGCTAAAGAAGGAGCATATATGTCTATACAATCAACAAAGCCTCAAACGATTGCATATGGACTTTCCGACTCTCCAGTTGGTTTAGCCGGTTGGATTATCGAAAAATTCCGTAATTGGAGCGATTGTGATGGCGACCTCCAAAGACGATTTACTTTTGATGAGTTACTAACTAATATCATGATTTATTGGATTTCAAATACCATCGGTTCTGCAGCCCATGTATATTATGAAAACACTCATTCCCTACCACCCTTAAATAAAAGAATTGAGACACCTACAGGAATTGCATTGCTAGCCTCCGATGTCCTCAAGCCCCCTAAAGTATGGGCTGAAAAGCAATATAATATCACTCGTTGGACTAATCTTCCTCGAGGTGGCCACTTTACAGCTATGGAAGAGCCTGAATTACTTGCAGAGGAAATCCGAGCCTTTTGCAGACCTTTTCGCGAGAAGGGGGACTCAGTAATTCCTTAACCAACTCATACATTCCAGTGTTTTTATTTCTAGTTTCCTCTCTTTCTGATTTTGAGAGAAAAACGGCAAGTCTGAAGGTGTCAAGTCAACCTACGGACTTGCCATCTGTTTTGTAAATATGTTTTTAAACATTATCACAATTCCACCCGGATTCTCTGTCCTCTTTGATCGCACTGCAGAGGCAGTATTTGCATCCAGCCTGGAGAGGAAGCGTATGATGTCTTCATTAATATCTTTAGGGATAACTATCCCTTCGATGACTCTGCGAATTTCACCGCCAAGTCTACCGATTTTATCAAAGTCACTCTAAAGACACTGCGCAGATGTCAATTTTTTGTAACTTGACACGAAGTTGTCAAGTTACAATGTTATAATAATACTGGGGTGATCATATGCAGATAAACAGACTATTTGAAATCATATATATTTTACTTAATAAAAAATCGATAACCGCTAAAGAACTGGCAGACCGTTTTGAGGTATCAGTAAGAACAATTTACCGGGATATTGATACCCTGTCTTCAGCAGGAATACCAATTTATGCAAGCCAGGGAAAAGGTGGCGGTATCTCTTTGCTTGACGATTATGTGCTCGATAAATCTGTTCTTTCTGAACGAGAACAAAATGAAATATTATACGCATTACAAAGTCTGTCAATAACGCAAGCTCCAGAAACGAGTAGAATTCTTGCCAAACTGAGCAGTCTATTCAACAAAAACAGAACAAATTGGATTGAGGTAGATTTCAGTCCCTGGGGCAGCGACGAAAAAAGAACATGTCAATTTACATTGATAAAAGACGCCATTCTTAGCCTCCGAATCATTGAATTCAATTATGTTAGCTCATCGGGTGAAAAAAGCATCCGAAGAGTTGAACCAGTAAAACTTATCTTCAAAGTAAATGCTTGGTACTTGCAAGCCTTCTGCTTAACCAGAAAAACATATAGAACCTTCAAAATCACACGAATGTCAGATGTTCTGATGACGCCGGAGTTTTTCTCAGAAAGGGACTTTGAAGGATTTAAAGAAAATAATCAGGTGCAAAAAACTCAGATTGATGTGTGTTTAAATATTTCTGCCGAAGGAGCGTATCGGATATACGACGAGTTTGACGAGAAAGATATTACCTAATACAAAGACAGCTCCTATACGGTCAAGGCTTCTATGCCGAACGGTGAATGGATATATAATTATCTATTCTCATACGGACCGCTCCTTGAAGTGTTAGAACCTCGGGACATACGGTTGGAGATGAAAAATCGGATTAAACTGATGATGAATAAATATTGAAACAAAACCTGACGCACTGTCGTCAGGTTTTGTTTTTTATAATATCAATTGAGTTTTAGGAGAAATAAAGGAGGAATAACAATGATCGCCAACAATGTACTGCTTAAGCTAAGAGACGAAAATACCCGAAAAAGTAAAGCTGGGTGAGCTGGAAAATGTGCTTAAATCATTGTTCATGGTTCATCTCTTTTCTCGGAAAAACAAAAAAGATGCTGCCTTTTTTGTAAAGACAGCGCCCTCTCGTTCATTTATTTAGTTGTTTGCTCACAGTTTCCTCCATTTCATTTTGCGCCACATCGGACAATAAAAAAAGAGGCGATGCTTCTCAATTAAGAAAAACATAGCCTCTCATACTCTTGCCCGAAGGCAGCATTTATTAAATTGTTTTGGGGTTATATAAAAACAAAGACATCAGAGTTATGTGACTCCGCTATCTTTGAATTTATCCTTGCTGTTTAGTGGAGGAACAAATAATACATCCTGATGATACTTTGGTCAGTTGACCTTTAGAAACGCACCTAACAGGGCTATAATTAGGATGTATAAATTAAGATCAGTAATAAAGGTGGTGTCCATATGAGTACAATTTTAGATAGAATTTTGGCGCAAATTGGCGATCAAAAAATAATAGATAAACTTCTTTCTCTTTCAAAGTCAGACTTAAATTCGCTGTTGTTAGAACTGTTTGAAAAGCAAACGGATAAGTTTACCCCTGTGGATGTCTTAAAGGCGTATCAAGTTAACCGTTTCTCTACCCCCAGTGATATTGACCCTGCCAAATTCCATGCTTTAGAAACACAGCTATTGAACGCGGCACAGAAAATGGATATGCAAACTGTTCTGCTTTCGCCCTCTGCGCCCCTTGGCAGTTGTAGCGTTTTTGGTTGCGTAGACCAATACAATGTTGTAAGCGCATTGCGCGGTACGGAAACACTGTCCGACCCCTCTAATATGATGGCTATCATTATTGCTGACAGACTAAAGCGTAGGACGGAGAGTAATACGCCCCCTTTGCATTATGCTACAACCGTAAGAGCTGTTCGGGCACAAGCGTTTTCAGGTAAAGGTTTTTTTGCCCATTTCGGCCTTTTTTGCATGGTGTCTTCGGGGAAAGATATAGGGTCTTATGCCTGTGAAAAAGAGCTACTCAAGAAGCACTTGAATTTTTATAAAGAGTTGCTTCAAGAAGACTTCAATGCAAAGTTATCCATCGTTTTACGGAAAAGAGGCGGGTACACAGACGGCGATGGCTTTTTTGACAAAATGACTGCGGTTGTACAAACAGCATTTCCTGATACGCCGCTTTCCTTTGATTATGACGATGTAGACAACAAGTATTATCAAGGCATCAATTTTCAGATATATATGGAAACTGAGCATGAAAAAATTATGATTGGTGATGGTGGATTTGTTGATTGGATTTGCCAAATGCTCGGAAGTAAAAAAGAACGATGTTTGATAAGCGGAATCGGCTTAGATCGGTTTCTTTTGTTTAGTGAATGAGAGAGGAGGAGGACGATGGAATTAAAAAAATGGTCTTACAATTATGTCAGTGATTTGATCAGATTCGCCAATAACAAAAAAATCGCAGACAACCTGCGTGATATTTTCCCGCACCCCTATACAGAAGAAAATGCGCGGCAATTTATAGAGTTTTGTATGAATACCCCGGAGAATAAGCAAATTAACCGTGCCATCTTTTATGAGAATCAAGCTATTGGTGGTATCGGCCTAACATTGGGAGAAGATGTTAACACAAAGAGCGCAGAAATCGGCTATTGGTTAGCCGAAGAGTATTGGGGCAAAGGGATTGTCACCGATGCTGTCAAAGAAATGTGCCGCTTCGCATTTGAAGAACTCAATCTTGCGAGAGTCTATGCGGCAGTTTACGCTTATAATAAAGGCTCCTGTAAAGTCTTAGAAAAATGCGGTTTTGTAATGGAAGGCGTGTTGAGAAAATCTGTATTTAAGAACGGACACTTTTTTGATGCCTGTATGTACAGCTTAATCAACTAACATCAGATGCTAAAGCAAACCTCCCAATAAGTCCATGCACCGAGGAATGGGCTATTGGGAGGTTTGGCATTTAACCAGGTATATTTTGCAATTTTGTTATGTCCAAGATTAATAATTCTTGATTTTTATAAGACAATATCCCTTGCCTATCACACTCCGCTATCGCCCGATTGATACTTCTCATTGGAGCTTTGGTTTCCTTTGTTATCTGCTCCTTGGTGAGCTTGTCTATATCTCCCCGGCGATAGTGGGTAGCCACACAGCGCAACAGTCGCTCCTTGACTGTTAAAAGCGAAACTTCCTCGATGTATTCACTATTTATGATTAGCTTATATGCAATTTCCCTTATTATGAACTTTGTAACTTCAAAATCTTTTTTCATCCAGTCAAAGAAGTCCTCCCTGTGAAGCGCATACGCAACACAGGGCGTCATAGCAGAAATCTCAACTGGCTTCCTACCAACATAGAATTGTTCCAACTCGCCAAAAAAACTTCCGGGTTCATAAAGATGTATAGTTGCAAAGGAGCCTTGCAGATTCGGTACATAGGCTTCGGCTTTTCCCTCAATCAAAAAATAAACATAATTGTTTTCGTTCTCTGCGAAAAGAATCGTTTCGTTTTCATTATACGTTTTCCGGTGCAATTTTTTCTTTACTTCATCGGGCATCATATCAATCAAACTTATTGTAATCACTCCTAACTTTGCCATTAGGTCACCTCTATCCTCATTAAATCATTGATAGATTGGAATTTGTTTATTCTAAGTCCCTTGTTTTCATATTTGCCGAAGCACTTAATACACCAAATTCCATGTTTCCTCCACCTATCCTATTACATACAAATTCATTTGAAAAATAATTAATAAATTCATCTTCTTTACAATATATATCATCAGTTAGATAAACAAGTATTCTTGTCGTATCCAATGCTCTAAAACTATCAGTAGATAACTTTGACTTAGTAATTTTGCCGCATATCAACCTGTCGAATTTGGGTGTGTAAATAGTTTTGTGCTATTGGGATTTTCCTAAAGGATCTCGTTCGTGATCCGATCAGGAAAGTACACACTTAATTGTAGCAAAATCTGGCTCCAGTTGTGAATACGCCCGGTCCACTT
>JAEZFR010000495.1 GCA_023417285.1 Bacillota bacterium | reverse complement strand
GCGCTGAACAGGATGTATGGAAAGATGGAGTTAACAAACAGGTTCTCGATTATGCAGCAAAGGCTTCAGGCTACTACGGATACCCAGTATCAACACTAAAGGGTCGTGTAGTTGCTGCAAAGAACTACTTTAAATTCCCAGCTGCAGGAATGTTAAATTCCATTGTAGCTAATAACACTTCAATTGATGATGCATTAAAGCAACTGGAAGCAGGTATATCGGAAACTGCTGATGCAGTAAAGTAACAGGTTTATATATTAGGAGGCCATACTGGAATGAACAGTCAAAAAACAATTTGGATTAATCTGGATGAAACAAAGGTAGATATAACATATCTTGATGAGCGTTTTAAAGAAAAGGGTTATCACTTTATCAAAAAGGCGGTATCTCCAACCGAGGAAAACGCTATACTAATGGGAAGTCAGGCGGATGCAATTATCAGCACATCAGAGCCTCGGAATAAAAACACCCTAGCGAAAATAGCCAATGCAGGACGTTTTATAGTACGTTATGGTGCTGGAACGGACAACATAGACATTCCTGAGGCAACACGGCTTGGAATTCCTATTGCGAACGTACCGGGTGCAAATGCTGCTGCTGTAGCCGAAGTTGCTATGCTGCATATCCTTAATGTTGGAAGACGTTTTGCACACTGTGTAATGGGATGCAAAGCCCATGTATGGCCTTCAACAATTACAGGTAATGAACTGGACGGAAAGTACTTGGGGTTGGTGGGGTTTGGTAATATTGCACGACAACTTGCACGTATGGTGTCCGGATTTAACGTTAAAATACTGGCTTATGATGCCTTCCTTGATGATAACGGCAAGAAGCAAGCGAAAGAGATGAACGTAATGCTGGTAGATTCCATCGAAGATATCTTTCAAAAGAGCGACATTATAAGCCTGCATATCCCACTTAACGATGCTACAGTTGGAAGTATAAATGAAAGGCTATTTCGTTTGATGAAGCCAACAGCATATCTGATAAATACTTGCCGTGGTAAGGTTATTAATGAAGCAGATCTTATCGTTGCACTTGAGAATAAAATGATTCAGGGTGCCGGATTGGATGTTTTATGTGATGAGCCACCTAAAGATGACAACCCATTGCTCAGTATGGATAACGTGTTTATCACTTCCCATATGGGTGCAGCTTCTTTGGAATCGGAATATCGTTCACAGGTGATCATTGCTGACTCTATTATAGAATTTTTTGACGGTAAACTGCCCTATAATGTGATAAATAAAGAGGTTAAAATCAAATAAAAAAAGTGGTTTATACAAAGGGGTAATTAAAAATGATTGATTTAAATAAGTTTAAAGGGATTTTTCCTGCTTTTTATGCTTGCTATGATGATAACGGCGAAGTTTGCGCAGACCGTACACAGGCCTTAGTGAATTATTTATATGAAAAAGGAGTAAGAGGCCTCTATGTAAGCGGAAGTTCAGGTGAGTGCATATATCAGAATTTAGAAGAACGTAAGAAGACTATTGAAAATGTTATGAAGGTTGCTAAGGGCAAAATGACTGTCATTGCTCACGTGGGTTGTGCATCGACCAGAGATAGTATTGCTCTGGCTAAATATGCTGAAAACTGCGGTGTAGATGCAATAGCGTCAATTCCTCCAATATATTTTGGCATGCCTGAATATGCTATATGTAACTATTGGCAGGCAATGATTGATGCTACAGAGCTTCCATTTATTATTTATAACATTCCTCAGAATACAGGCTATAATCTATCTGTTAAAACCTTCAAAAAAATGTGTGAGAATCCTAAGGTTATCGGTGTAAAGAATACCTCTATGCCAGTACTTGACATTCAGCAATTTAAAAATTCAGGCGGTGATAATGTGGTAATCTTTAACGGTCCTGATGAACAGTTTGTTGCTGGGCGTCTTATGGGTGCGGACAGTGGAATAGGAGGTACCTATGGTGTTATGCCTGAACTCTTTATTAAGGCAGAACAGCTAATATGTGAAGGAAACTATGAAGCTGCCCGTCAAATTCAATTTAAGATAGATGAAATTATTATGTCACTGGTTAGTCTGCACGGCAATATGTATGATGTTATCAAAACTATTCTTCGCCTTCACGGTATGGAGATTGGAAGTGCTCGTCTGCCGCTGACCCCGGTTGTTGAAGAAGATATGCCAAAGATAAAAGAAATTTCTAAAAATATAGACGATGCAATAACATTTTTCTGCACATAAAAAAGTCAACAGGCTACTGACGAAAGTAAGAGGGTATAAAATGAATAATAATAATAATATTATTGATAAAATACGTGGGAAACTCATTGTATCGTGTCAAGCTCTGGAAACAGAACCGTTATACAGCCCTTACATCATGTCCCGCATGGCCTATGCGGCAATGCGGGGTGGTGCTGCAGGTATTAGAGCTAATTCCGTTGAGGATATAACTGAAATCAAAAAGACAGTGGATTTACCTTTAATAGGAATAATTAAAAAGGAATATTCTGACTCTGAAATATATATAACTCCTACAATAAAGGAAATAGATCTACTTGTTGGTTGTGGTGTTCAAATTATAGCTACCGATGCTACCTGTAGGGCTCGTCCTTATGGAAGGACATTAGAGGATTTTTTTGCTGAAGTTAGAGAAAAGTATCCTGACCAGCTGTTTATGGCGGACTGTTCAAATATTGAAGAAGGACTGCATGCTGCAAAAATCGGATTTGATATTATTGGCACTACAATGAGTGGGTATACGGATTATACTAAAGGTATACCATTGCCAAATTACCAAATGATGAAAACACTTGTTGAACAAAGTGGGCGTGATGTGATTGCTGAGGGTGGTATTTGGACACCAGAACAACTCAAAGAAGCCTTCGAATGTGGTGTTACTGCTGCTGTAGTTGGTACGGCGATTACCCGCCCGATGGAAATTACAGAGCGTTTTTCTAAAGCTATTAATAATATCTAGGACAATAAAAACAGCGATATAAACATTTAGGTGGAATTTTACTCCTTCTATATCTATATAGATGTTTAAACTAACTCACGCAGAATATCAACTGGATTACATATTAATAATGTAGTTTTAGCTAAAAGGAGAATTGTATGAAAATTGCTGTGATAGACATTGGAGGAACAACGATAAAAGCAGGGATTGTTGAAAACGGCATTATTTCAAATTATACTGAATATCCAACAAATGCAGAACAGGGTGGTATTGCACTAATGGAGTGGTGCTGCAAAATAATATCGGAAATAGGTAGGTTTGACTGTATTAGTGTAAGCACAGCAGGGCAAGTAAATCCACATAGTGGAGTAATAATTTTTGCAAATGAAAATATTCCGCGGTATACAGGAATACATGTAGGAGATATTCTGCAAGAACGATTCAAAGTGCCTGTATTTGTGGAGAATGATGTAAATGCAGCGGCACTGGGTGAAGGAATGTATGGGGCGGGGAAAAATTTCGATAATTTTCTATGCCTCACATATGGTACAGGTGTTGGCGGTGCAATTGTAAATAATAAGAAAATATACCATGGCACAAGTTTTTCTGCCGGTGAGTTTGGCCATATAATAACTCATGTTGGAGGTGCGAAATGTGGCTGTGGAGGATATGGTTGCTATGAACAGTACGCTTCTACAACTGCACTGGTACGTGCAGCGAAAGCATTAGATCCATGCCTTGATAACGGACGTGCAATTTTTTCACATATAGATGAAAGCCCTGTAAGACAAATTATAGATAACTGGATCGGTGAAATTGCAGTTGGAATAGTTTCTCTAATTCATATCTTTAATCCACCGTGTGTTGTTGTGGGCGGAGGCATTATGGCTGAAAATTATATTATAGAAAATTTAAAGAAATTGGTTAGTAATCAAATAATGAAAAGCTTCTCATGTATCGAAATAAAACAAGCTGAACTTGGAAACAAGGCAGGGCTTATGGGAGCAGCATATCATGCCGAGCTAAAGGCGAAATCTTAATTTGCAACAATAGGATGGTTTACCATGCTAATAAAAAATGATAAGGAACGATTATGCCCCAGTCACTAATTATTTGCTTATAATAATGCTGGGTACAAATAAAACTTCCCGGTCCCCAACCATGGTAAGGAATGAGGTCATGACCTACGCCGGTTGAGGGCTCCAATAAAAATCACCTCCGATTTATGCGGAGGTGATTTTTTTGTGCCTATGCCTGCAGTTACCTTGGAGAGAACTAATCTAGCCTGACCGCGCTCTGCTGGCAATAAGTTGATATTGACCTAGTTTTAACAAGAAGAGATGCTTGTTAAGCACAAGATGTACCCGACCTTTATTGGTAAGATGCATTTTTCATAAAAATTTTCAAATTAACGCACCAATTGATGCATAAATCTTGACATATGGCATATAATAAAGTATCATTGTATTATATAGAGGTGATGCAATGAACCCGTACTATAACCAGAACTACACAAGAGAGCAGATAGACGCTATTCTTGATAAAATTAAAGATTGTGTGGTAAATAACAAATATACGATTGCACTAAACGAAAACAGACAGGAAAACGTGGACTTTATCAATGAATATAATATTCGAAGTGACAAACAGAAATCAATATTATTACAGCTCAGAACAGAAGACTTTTGTCATACATTGCAGAATACGAAAATTGGTTTTGAATATGAAGTTCTTTATGTATTTGTGCCACAGGTTCAATTATTTAATGCTGATGGAGAAGAAGAAACAGTAGATGTTTACACTAAATTTAACGTTATAGATATGCCAAATGGAAGTCGTACAGTTGTAATATCTTTTCATGAACTAAACAAGCCGATTGAGTACCTATTTAGGTAAGTATGGAATTGAAAGGAGGCGTTGTTATGAGTGAAAGAAAAGTATTTTGCGAAGAATGTAGAAATGATGTTGCTTTTACTATTAATGAAAAGAAAATAGAAGGCACTATTAAAGGTGAAAAGTATTCTTATATTGGGAAAGAAGCGCATTGTGTAGATTGCGGTGCTGAAATTTATGTCGCAGAGGTAAGTGACTTTAATTTGAAAGCACTATATAATGCATATCGAGAAAAGAATAATATCGTATCACTTGAGGTGATTTTAACAATACCAGAAAAATATGCAATTGGAAAACGACCACTTTCCCTCTTGCTTGGTTGGGGAGAACAAACATTTTCTCGCTATTGCGATGGAGATATGCCAACAAAGCAGTATTCAGAAATTCTGCAAAAGCTTTATAATGATCCAGCCTATTATGCAGAAATATTAGAAAACAATAAGAGTAACCTAAAGACTACCGCATCTTATGAGAAAAGCAAAAGAGCAGTGAGTGAACTTCTTGGAAGAACTGGGAGTACAAAGACAAAGATAGATTTTGCAATTGAGTATTTGCTGAGCCGATGTGAAGACATAACACCATTAGCATTACAAAAAGCATTGTATTATATTCAGGGATTTTATTATGCTTTTTATAAAACATTCCTCTTTTCTGAGGAGTGTGAAGCCTGGGTGCATGGTCCTGTCTATCGGGATATATATTTTAGGTATCGTGACTATCGATTTGATCCAATTGAAGGGAATGATGAGTTTGATGTTACGGTATTTACATCCTCCGAGAAAGCAATTTTGGATAGCGTGATTAAAAACGTATGCTGTTATAGTGGAAAGGTGCTTGAAAAGTTTACTCACTCAGAGGCACCATGGTTGGCAACCAGAGGAGAACTGCCTGAGACAGTAGTATCTGACAGAACCATTTTGAAGAAACAAATTGGAGATTACTTTAGTGCAGTCAAAGAGAAGTATAATATGATTAACCCAAATGATATTAAAGGTTATACGCAAACTATGTTTGAACAGATGTGATATGTTTTGATTACATTAATAGAGAAATGGGAATGAGGAGTATGCTGCTTTTAGAACATATTTTGAAATAGGTACAGAAAAGGGTAAATTTAGTAGCGGTAAAATGAAAAAATTCCATAAAATACAAATACAATAAAAGAGTTTAGTCTAGATTAAGGGGCTAAGCTCTTTATTAATGTAAGCCTCACATATATAAATAAAAAAATACTAAATATGAGTGAAAAAAAGTTTCTTATTTTCAGAATTTTATAAAAAAACCTTCTTGACAAGAAAAAAAATTTCGTGTACACTGAATTTGCAAAGACAAAATCTTGTAAACAAAGCTATTTCTCACAAATTATTTTAAGCATCCAAGTTAAAAATAATAAATATTGCACAAAAAATGTTATTTATGGAAGAAACTTATTTTCGTGTGCGTATGAAAATTAATTTCTGCACAGGAAAGGTGAAACGAAAATGTTACCGAGAGAACAGTTACATAAGAAATTAACAAATACATTATACACGGAAGATTCATTTTTTTTGGGAATTGATGGGTACATTGACTCACTTTATCGAGTGGTTAGGAAAAGAACTTCAATTGGTGAAGCGGAACTGTTTTCTACAATTTCATCATTTTCAGAGCGTTTAGCTCAGGCAGCGGGGAAAAGCAGTGACACGGAATTGCTTTTGGAAGATAGACGTATTGGAGGTAATGCGCCAGTAATGGCAAAGGCTTTAGAATGTTTAAATGTGCCAATAGTTTACGCTGGCTTGTTTGATGAAGAAACTCATCAGAATAGTGAAATGAAAAATTCTAAATGGTATAGTTTGGGGAAACCATGTGAAACTATTGCATTTGAGTTTAGCGATGGGAAATTGATGTTTGGACAAACTGAACAGCTTCGGGAGCTAGGCTGGAAAAGTATACAAGAGCATATGGGGCTTGAAGTTTTGTGTGAAGAACTAAAAGCAGCACGATTTTGGGGAATGCTTAATTGGAGTGCTCACTTAAAATTAGAAGAAATTATTGAGGAAATACTCAAGTTAAATATTTTAGAAGAAGAACAACTACTAAGAAAATGGATACTTTTTGACATTTCAGATCCCTCTACACGAGAAACTCAGGATGTGTGTCGCTTTCTTTCTCTAATTAAGCGAATAAATGAGAAAGCTAATGTGATTTTGGGGCTTAACGAAAACGAGCTTATGTTCCTAGCAGATTGCTGTGGATTACAGCAGCCTGCTACATTGGAGGAAGCTGCAGAATTATTGATACAACAAATTTCTGTAGAAAGAATAACGGTACATTTAAGAAATAGGTGCTTTTCGGTAACCAAGCAACAGACTGTATCAGTGCCTGGAATTTTTGTATCTAATCCTAGGATTTCTACTGGTGGAGGCGATCATTTTAACGCTGGATACTGTGCTGGCTTGCTTTGGGGATTATCAGAAGAAATGAGTCTAGCGCTTGGCAATGCAGTGGCAGCATACTACGTTACATATGGAGAAAGCCCAACTCAAACAAAATTACAGATGTTTTTGTCTACATAATTAAATTAGAGTCTTTAGATAAAATAGAAGAATAAAGGAGCGATGGTATGAACAACTATCTTCGAGATGTGATGTCACAACCAGAAAGTCTTAAAAAAGCGATTGATTACTTTGAGGAAGGAGCCAATGCAAGAGAATTTGAGCGTTTAAAAAAAGAAACATTTTCAACTGTTATTTTTTCTGGGATGGGCAGTTCTAATTTCTGTGCAGTATCTGCAAGCCAGTATTTAAATCAAAATGGCATAGTAAGTTTAGTACGTTCAACAGGGCAGTTTTGCCATTTTGAACGAGGAATAATTGGTGAAAATACATTGCTTGTGTTAATTTCTCAATCAGGTGAGAGTGCTGAAATTGTTAAATTAATTTCACTGTTGCCTGAAGGTTGTAGGGTTGTTGCAGTTACGAACGATCCGAATAGTACATTAGCAAAGAGGGGAGATTATTGTTTCCTTATGAACGTAGAGCAAGAGGAGTCGGTTACTACAAGAACATACCTTGCATCTATTTTGATTGTTAATAGGATTGCGGCCGCTTTGCTGGGGCATAAAATGCCTAATGATAGACAAGCAGCACAAGCATTGTCATACTATTTGGAAAATTGGGAAGAGCAGAGTAGGCAAATGGCTTCATTTTTTCAAGAACCTGCTTATCTTGCACTTATTGGTAGAGGGGGATCTTTGGCGAGTATAAGTGCTGGCGCATTATTTCTCCGTGAGATAGTAAAATACCCAGGCATTGAGTTTGATGCAGGAGAGTTCAGACATGGACCAATGGAGATGGTTGAAGATGGATTTAACGGGATTGTGTTTGCAATGGAACCGAAAACAAACTCACTTTGTCATAAACTAGCATTGGATATAGCAGAACGTGGTGGGAGAGTTATGTTGATCTGTGACAAACCTAGCGGATTAGTCCATTCGAGATTGTTAGAAATTGTAGTTGGAGTTGTAGAAGAAAAGTTATCTCCAGTAGTAAGTATTGCACCCGTGCAACTCTTTGCAAATTTACTGGCAGAAAAAAAAGGACTTGATGTTGGTGTGTTTCGATGGGGTGCGAAAATAACTAGGAATGAATAACAGTTAGCTAGAAGGAGAGAGCATTGTGTTAAAGGCGATTATTATTGGAGAAGTTTGTGAAGATATATTAATGCATTCACCTTGTTCGGTAGAAGCGTTGGGAGAAAAGATTTGGGCAGAAGACATAAGAATGGTTGCTGGGGGTTCTGCCGCATATGCAGCTATAGCACTAGCTAACATGGGGGCAGATGTTACGATTTGCTCAACAATAGGGGATGACGAGCGAGGACGACGCTTGTTGCAAGAGCTTACAGAGCAGCAAGTTGATTGTAGACTAATTTCGGTGCATTCAGGAGTGGAAACTACAGCTAGTATGGTAGTTTGCGATGGGAAAAATAAGAATTTCATTGGGTGCTCACCTATGCTTCCAATATCAATACCTAGTTTTGAGCAAATTCGTGATGCAGATGTTTTGGTGATTGCCGGATATATGATTTATCCTGAGCTACATAGCGATGAAGCTTACTCTTTGTTTAAAGAGGCGCATGATCATGGGATAAAACTTTTATTGGACGGACAATCATTACCAAACAAGAAAACTGATTCACTTATTAAAAGGACACATCTTGACAGAATGCTAGCATTGGTGGATGTATTTTTTGCTGCAAGAAAAGAAGTGAAACAATTGTTGGGAACTGACGAGCCTGAGCAAGCGAGCAAGCAGCTTTTAACACTTGGATGTAAGCTGGCTGTGCTTAAACAGGGAAGTGATGGATGTCGCTTAATTAGTGAGAAATATGATTATAATGTGCCAGTTTTCTCGGTAGAAGTATTTGATACAGTAGGTGCGGGAGATATTTTTGGAGCGGCTTTCTCTTTTGGTTTTGCAAGTGGGTGGGATATTAAAAGATGCAGCGAATTTGCATCGATTTATACTGGACTTTCCTTACGTCGCTATAAACATCACAAACCATATCCTATTCTTGAGGAAGTAAACGCAGCTATGGAAGCTGGTAGATGTCGAGCTATTAGAATTCGTTAGAAAATTTCTCTAAAAAACCTAATAAAATTTTAGAGAATTATTAATATATTACCAAACTGAGGAGGAGACGAGATGAAAGAGTTAAAAATTGCAGTAATAGGTGCCGGAAGTACTTATAGTCCGGAACTAGTGGGTGGATTTTTCAAGAGACAGGATCTCATGCGTGTACGTGAATTCACATTAATGGACATCAACAGGGAGCGTTTGGAAATAGTTGGAGGTTTGATAGCGAGAATTTGTGAAACATTTGAAAACCCGCCAAAAGTTACACTTACAACTGATTTGAAAGAAGCCGTAACTGGAGCTAACTATGTTGTAACGCAATTTCGTGTTGGACAGTTATCTGCACGTGCACTTGATGAGAAAATCCCTCTTAAATATGGATATATCGGGCAGGAAACAACAGGCCCTGGAGGGTTTGCAAAGGCACTTCGTACTATTCCAGAAATTTTAAAGGTAGCTGATTGTATTGAAAAGAACGCTCCTGATGCAACCTTGATTAATTTTACAAATCCATCTGGAATTATAACAGAAGCAGTCAGCAAATATTCAAATATAAAAGTTATAGGTCTATGTAATGGACCAATAACAACATATATGCGAACAATTGAAGTTATGGGTTGGGAGAAAGATGATATTTTCTATGATTATTTTGGACTGAATCATTTAGGATTTATCAAAGGGATTTATAAAAACGGAGAAGACATTACTGACGAGGCGTTCCCGGAAATTCTATCTAATCCTAAGTGTGATTATATGCTTGGCTATGCGTTTAACAAGCGTCAATCTTTGGCTATGCGTGTATTACCAGTTGGATATCTTCAATACTATTACCATCAACAAGAAATATATAATAAACTTTCTGCACAAGAACATACTCGTGGGGAGTTGTTAATTGGTACAGACAAAGAACTCTTAGAACAGTATTCAGATCCTGCTCTAAAGACAACACCTCCGGGATTAGAAAAAAGAGGTGGTGCATGGTACTCTGAAGCGGCTGTGGCATTGATTAACTCAATGGAAAACAATGACCATGCAATACATACTATTTGTATTCCTAACAGAGGTGCAATCAAAGGATTGCCAGACGATGCAGTAGTAGAATTGCAGGCTAGAGTATCAGGTGACGACATTCGTCCGCTGTTTATCGGAGATATGCCGGAAGCAATTCAAGGTTTGGTTAAGCATGTAAAAGCATATGAATCTCTTACTGTAAAAGCTGCTGCTGAACACTCAAAGGATAAAGCATTTTTAGCATTAATAAGCCATCCGTTCATACGTTCGGCAAATGATGCAGAACAACTTTTAGAGGATATTATTAAAGCTCATCCAAAATACATTGATTTGAAATAAAGGAGACAATAAAATGGCAGTTAAATTTCTTGAAGATGTGGGTAAAAAGCTGTGTGACGCCTCTCGCTCAGAGCTGATAGCAGCTATAAGAGCAGCAAGTGGACGTGTAATTATTGGAGAAACAGTAACTTTTAAGCAATCACTTATTGATGGAGTAACAAATGTAGAGCTTATCAAGAGTTGGGGTTGCGACATGGCAACGGTGAATCATTACAACGTAGATCTACCAATGATGCCTGGTCTTGTTTCAACTGAAGAAGGAATTGAGCAATACATGGCACAATTTAATATAGAAAAAAGTAAAGGGTGCCGTCCAGATCCACTAGTAATAGAGGATTCGTTCCAAACGACATTCTGGCAATTTGGATTCGGTCGCACTATTGGAGAAGTAAAGCGATTAGCTGGAATTCCAGTTGGTATGACATTGGAACCTGTAATGGATGCGAGTGAATATCCTTCTTCTAGAATTGCTTCAAGAGAAAACGCACAACGAGGAATAGAACAAGGTGCAAGCTATATTACTATGATAAGCACTCCGAAAATGAGTACTGCAGATTTTGCATCATGTGTTTCAAAAGTACGAGAAGGAGTTGCAGAAAAGGGGCTTGTTAAAGCAGGAAAAATGCCTTGGGGTGGTTCGTTCCTAAAAAGTCCAGAGCAATTTATTACAGCACCAGAGATGAAAGCGCTAGCGCAAGCAGGAGCAGATGTGATTATTTTACCAGCTCCAGGAACTGTACCTGGCTTAACAATTGATTTAGTGCGTGGTTGGGTGGAAACAGTTCATGAATGTGGACTTCTTGCAGAAACAACAATCGGAACATCTCAAGAAGGTGCAGATACATCTGTTATAGCAAGGTTTGGAATTGATAGCAAAATGACAGGAGCAGATTTATTCCAAATCGGAGATAGTGTGTATGGTGG
>JAEZFR010000400.1 GCA_023417285.1 Bacillota bacterium | reverse complement strand
ACCTCCTCCCCTGAGCTGGGCGTACCAGTGCGCTTTGCTGAAATAAGCGAAATGTCGGTATTGTGTGAAGTATCATATGAGGGTGCAGGCTATATGCCTGAGTTATCCTTCGGCAGTCACTTCTTTCAAGATCTTGTTGAGGCTGAAATATTCTATTGTGCTATTTTTGAAAATCCAAAAGGTGTTTTGTTTAATGAAAAGCTACTGGCTAATTGCCCTAACACCTCAAATATGTTATTTGGCAGCGCCTCCCCATCAATAGGTGACGTAGCCCTTTCACATAGCGGTGCAGCCTTGTCACAAAACGATGCAGCCTTGTCACTAAGCGATACGGCCTTGTCACAAAACGATGCAGCCCTGCCACTAAGCGATGCAGCCTTGATGCAAAATGACGCGTCCATGAAAAATGCACAAGAAAGCCTACCAGTATATGATATAACCTTAATGAACGCACAAGCAATTTTGTCAACAGCGGATATGAATAAGATAATAAAAGTATATAAGGTGTCTGATATAAAGTTAACTCTTCTGTCAGATGCAAACAAGCAAAAAACGGTATGCGCATCGCTGATATGAAATATTGAAAAATTGCTTATAGCAATAATATATTTTTATAACTACTCCATTTGTATGTGAACTATACTCAAAGCTTTATTATGTTTTAAACTACCTTCATAGGGAAAACTTGCACATAGCTTGATTATGTTTAAACTGCCTTCATAGAGGCAACTTGCCCATAGCATTGAAATGTTTATTGCTCCCACTCGATTAAGCCTACTCTCTCAATGGGGCAACTGCCACGGGTAGATATCTGAGCACATTGTCTACCCGCGCGCTTTCCATCAGGGATATGCTGTTTACCTGGAATTGTACTGGCTTTTGGTTTAGATTTTCAGCCATGCGCTGAAAATCCTCTATCCTTGTTTCACGCGCAAGTGTAATGTGCGGGCTATAAGACCTGTCTTCATTTTGATAGCCAATTGAACATAACTTCTGAGAAAGGCTTGAATAAAGCTGATTTAAAGCAGTATTCCTACTTATTCCAGCCCACAATATACACTTATTACCTCTCTCAAACCTGCCTATGTTTTGTAAACTTAAATAAAATGGTTTATTAACCTTAGAAGTGTCCTCTAGTACTTTAGTTAGATTAGCAATCTGCTCTGCTGACTGCTCTCCCATAAATCTCAATGTAAGATGAAAGTTATCTACCCTGGTGAAATTCCCACCTTGGCAGTGTTTTTTTGCTTGCTGTTGTATTTCCTGCAGATATTCTTTCACTCTCTGCTCAAATTCTATCGCAAAAAACACTCTCATCCTCTATCTCCCATCATATCTGACATGATAACCTTATTTCAGCATTTTATTTATTTGCGCTGCATTAATAAAGAGCTATGCTTCCCTTTGTTTGTTCAACAACGCCGTGAATTATATTATTCAACTATATTATACATCTTTAGCAATTTTCTTATTCTATAATAGTATGTGGACATAAGAATAACTGTGGCTCCAATCCAAGCTACGATCTCAACATAGTAAACACCGCTCCTACCCATTATAGCAGGGAATATTAATACAGCTGAAACACGCATAAACAGCTCCACAATTCCAGAAATCATAGGTGTAAAGGTATCCCCTATACCCTGTAGCGCAGATCTGTACACATAGAGCAAATACAAAACAACCAAAAAGATGCTCATTACTCTTAGAAAGTTATACGCTACCTCTACAACCGCTTCAACTTCCTCTACTTCACCTGATACAAACAGACCTACTATCAGCTTTCCAAATACCAGCATCACCAAAGAGATCACCAAAGCTATAGAAAGTGACATTTTCACTCCTGAAAAAACACCCTGCTTTATACGTTTATACTTTCTAGCTCCAAGATTCTGTCCTGTAAAGGTTGCAACCGCATACCCAAATGAGGTTGCCGCAAGTTCTAATATTCCATACAGCTTCATTACCGCAGTAAATCCTGCTACAAATATTACACCAAAACCGTTAATAACCCTCTGAACGATCACACCACCCACACCAATTATTGCATTCATAAAGGCCATTGGTGCTCCTAAGCGTAACAACTTCTTAATTAACGAAATATCAATAATCCAGTCTTGTCGGTTTAATTTAAGAACCTTTAATTTCCGAATTGCCATAAAGCAATAAACACATGACATTAGCTGTGCTGCAATTGTTGCGGCAGCTGCCCCTGCCACACCCCATCCAAATACTAAAATAAAAACTAAGTCCAAGATTATATTAATTACTGTTCCTAATCCCATTGCTACAAGGGGTGTTTTTGCATCACCTAAAGCCCTCAGAAAAGCTGCAAGCATATTATAGGTGGTTACAATAACAGTACCTGCAAAGATTATTCTCAAAAATGCTACAGAGTCGCTCAATATATCAGGAGGAGTATCAAGTATTACTAGAATATTCCTAACTAAAGGCAAAACAACAGCTGTTGTTATTATAGCTATAGCCAAGGAAAGTATTACTGACATTGCAACAGATTTACGCAAACCCTCATAATCCTCTGCCCCAAAGTATTGAGAAATGAGTATGGAAAAGCCCTGACAAAATCCTATAACCATACCAAGTATCATCCAGTTCAGCCAGTCAGATGCCCCTACTGCAGCCAGTGCTTCAACGCCAATAACTCTACCAACAATAATTGCGTCCACCATAGTGTACAATTGCTGAAGAATATTTCCAAACATTAGTGGCAATGCAAAGAAAAAAATATGTTTAGTAGAATTCCCTGACGTCATGTCATTTGTTTGAGTAATCATTATAAAACTTTCTCCTAAGAATATAAAAACATTTTTCTGTAGCTGTCAAATTGTGAGTATGCTTCGTCGCAATAATCTACAGTATTATTATCACAGAAGCCGTGGCTTGCATTTAATATGTAAAGTTGAACCTGTTCCTTCTTCTCTAGCTTTTCCATTAATTCATATGCATTAATTGAATCTTTTTCGGCAAAAACCAATAGTGATCTACACTTTGGTTCTACCGAAATATAATCCCTTATTCTTGAACCATAACAGCATATTACTCCATCACAATGTTTGCTTTCACTACAACGCCATGCTATTGTTGCTCCAACACTAAAGCCTATAACAAATACCCTTTTGTACATTAGCTTTAATTTTTGAATAAGTACCATAATCTTTTCATGCATATTGAAACCTACATTATTTACGAAATGATGGTATGCAGCCTGTGCTTCATTGTAATCAAAGGCTTGTTTTGATAGTAGATTTGGACAGTAAATATCAAAGCCTTCACCATGGTACTGCTGGCATTTTTCTAAAATAAAACTATTGATGCCGTAAATCTCATGGAGTATTATAATGGCTTGCTTATTGTGGTTTAATAAAGTATACATATTGTCTCCTATGAATAAATAGAATATAGTTAAAATATCTAACATTCATTTACCCATTTATTGACCACATGAAACATTGTATCTGATTATGTTAAAACAAACAACGCTTATATACATAAAATATAATAATTGATATAAACACTTTTACAGACGAGTAATTTCTCTACTTTTTGTAAACACATTAGTTTTTCTAATCCTCAAAAACAAAGTTACCAAAATTGTTGCAGATAATAATAAAACAAATGTTGAAATTTTAAAATAATAGAATACCCCAAAATTGTTCACTAGTAATCCACTCAAATTACTACCTACCAAGCCACCAGCACCATAGCTAGCAGCCCAGAACACTGCCTGCCCAGTGGCCTGCTGATTTTCACCAACCATTTGCTTAATAATCCGTATAGCGCCAAAGTACCATAGGCTGTATGCGACGCCCAGAATAGGCTGTGTTACTACCCACACCCATAGTGTTGGGAAAAAGCCCAAGAAAAACATTCTAGCACAATATAGGATTGTTCCTGATATTATAATAAGCCAGGGAGAGAGCTTCAATGAAATTTTATCTAGTTTACTAAACATAGCCATCTCTGGAAACATACTAATTATCCATATTGAGCCAAGTAAGATACCCGGTATTTTTAGATTGGTTAATCCAATAGCAAAAAAGTTATCATACCCTTTAATCATGCTTCCAGTCAGAAACAAGGATAACAATAAAATCAAAAAAGTTGGATTGAAAATTAGCGAGAATCTATTTTTTATACCTTCTTCCTTTTTAATCACCGTGGTTAAAGGCTTTTTACCAGGAATAATGAAAATAATAATACAGCACGCTATATAAAGTACCATATGAATTATAAAGCTCCAAAACCCTAAAAGCTGACTTTTAAAGAGTCCTCCAACAAAAGCACCTATACCATAACCTATAGTTCCCCACAAACGAATTTTGCCATAATTATTGGCATCTTCGGCAAGTATTGTGCTATCGATCAATGAGCATATTGCCGCTGCAAATACTGAATAAACTGACAGTGCTATAAAAAAGGCAGTAAAAGTTTTTGCCTGTGTAAATCCTATAACAGATATACTTGTCATAGAGAACGTTATTGCAAGAATTCTCTTAATTCCAAACCTATCTGCCGCCCAACCCCAGAACGGCTGTAATATAAGCATTGCTGTTGGTAAAATGGACATAAGTATACCTATTTCATAAGGCTTGAGAATGCCATTAAGGTATAGAGAAAAATACGGAAACATTATTGCACCTGCAAAATAATACATAAACATGAGCATGTAAAGTATTTTTTTCATATGTCACCTCATAAAATCACGTAATTTTG
>JAEZFR010000363.1 GCA_023417285.1 Bacillota bacterium | reverse complement strand
TTTCTTGCAAAATGCAACGGGAGCTATTCTATCACCATTTGATTCGTTTCTTGTTCTCAGAGGAATAAAAACCTTGGCAATAAGAGTAAAGGAGCACTCAATAAATGCTCAAAAGGTAGCCGAGTTTCTAGAAGAACATCCCAATGTAGGAAAGGTAATCTACCCAGGTTTAAAAAGCCACCCTCAATATGAGTTTGCAAACACTCAGATGAAACTTCCGGGTGGTATGGTGACATTCCTAATAAAGGGAGGTATAGATGAGGCAAATTCTTTTCTACAAAAGACAAAGCTTTTCTCATTAGCAGAGAGCTTGGGGGGAGTAGAAAGCCTAGTTGAGCATCCAGCAAGTATGACTCATGCTTCAATACCAAAGGATATAAGAGAGGGAATAGGTATATATGATAACCTTATCAGACTTTCAGTGGGCATTGAAGATATAGAAGATTTAATTCAGGATTTGAAACAAGCCCTAGAGTGATGTTATAACATAGATATTGAAATCTAACCTTAGTATTTATATTATCATAGATATCAAAATTTATATCCGTATTATCATAGACAGTATTTATATTATGATATACATTAGTACTTACATTTTAGTATTGATAGCCCAACATTCATATCCAGGTGCTGATATCCGAGACATGTAGTATCTATATCTTATCATGTAATATCTATATCTTATCATGTAATATTCCTATATAAGTAATAATTTGTATATTTTACTTGACAGGTAGTTGTTTTCATAGTAGTATCTGTATAAATCCTATAAGAATAGTAATGATTGTATCGATATGGAACATATAGATCTCTAGAATATAAGTATCATAATAAAAAATCATCGACTAGCTATATTTAGCAGGGATAAAGCAGTTATACAAAACAAGATAAAGAGGAGTGATTTTATTGGGGATGTTAAACTATTAAATTTTGAGACCTTGGCTGTACATGGCAATCGTTATTTTGAAGAACAAACAGGAGCTATAAGCTTTCCAATTTATCAATCGGCAACTTTTTCACATCCTGGCTTAGGCAAATCTACAGGCTATGATTATTCAAGGCTTCAAAATCCTACGCGGGAAGAGTTAGAAAAAACAATAGCAAACCTCGAACAGGCCCAATACGGCTTTGCATTTTCAAGTGGAATGGCAGCAATATCTGCAATATTATCTATGTACTCACCTGGGGATCACCTGATAGTCTCTGATGATATTTATGGGGGCACATACAGAATATTTGAAGAAGTATATCGCAAGTATGGGATTGATTTTTCTTATGTAGATACGAGTGTCCTTAGCCGAGTTGAAGAATTAATAAAACCCAATACAAAAGCCATTTTTATTGAAACACCCACCAATCCGACTATGAAGATTAGTGATGTTAAGGGTATTGCTCAGCTGGCTCAATCAAAGAATATACATACTATAGTTGACAATACATTCCTCACACCATACTTTCAGAAGCCTCTTGCTTTGGGGGCGGATATAGTTATTCACAGTGGGACTAAATACCTTGGCGGTCACAATGACACTTTAGCGGGATTTATAGTGACTAATAGTGAATTGGTTTGTGAGAGATTGCAATTTATTCAAAAATCTGAAGGGGCCGTTTTATCTCCATTTGATAGTTGGCTTTTGCTTAGAGGAATTAAGACACTTGCAGTGAGAATGGATAGGCAGCAGCAAAATGCATTTAGAGTTGCACAGTGGCTTAAACAGTGTAAAGTGGTCAAAAAGGTTTATTATCCGGGATTTCCAGAGCATGAAGGCCACAGTCTGATTAAGCAGCAGGCAAGCGGATATGGAGCAATGATTGCATTTGAGGTGGACAGCGCACAAAGGGTAGCTTCAATATTGGAAAATATCAAAATAATTTTGTTTGCAGAAAGCTTAGGAGGCGTAGAGAGCCTGATGACTTATCCAATGTTGCAGACCCATGCTTCCATACCTGAAGAAATAAGAGAAAGGGTAGGAATTAATGATAGGCTGCTAAGATTGTCTGTGGGCATTGAAAATGCAGAAGATTTAATAAATGACCTAGAAAATGCAATCAATTCCATATAGATTTGGGCATAAAAAATCAGTTTCTCTTCTTTGCGAATGACAAGCAATTAAGAGAAACTGATTTTGTTTGGTACTAATATAGTCAAGAAAACTAAATTAGCTGATATTAGTATAACTAAGGTAACTAAATTAGCTGATATTAATGTAATTCCGATGACTGATTTCACTAGTTATCATATATAATACATAAGATTACTATTTAGTTTACTGCTATCAACCTTATCGACTAAGGATTTTAATGTTATATCTTTTAACTCTTTTATAATAACGTTATCTAGATGAGTCCAGACGGAATTCCTCAACACCTTCTCAATATCGGGAGCTCTTTCATCGACTGAGCTATCCGTTTGTTCGAATAGACTTTGCTCAAGAGCATGCAAAATATCATAACAACTCATATCTTCAGGTTTCCTTGCCAACTGATACCCTCCTTGAGCACCCTTTATCGAAACAACTAGTTTGGCACGCTTAAGGAGCGAAAATACCTGCTCAAGATATATCTTTGAAATACCTAGTTTTTCAGATACACAATTAACTGTTATAAGTTCATCCGTATTTGCCGTCATTGCTATACATATCATAGCTGACAATCCATATCTGCCTTTTGAAGAGATTCTCATAGGTTTCCTCCATTACATAGTAAATTGGTATGTTAATGTACTTATATTGTATATAAACCTCTGAAATAAGTCAATATATAATAACATATTAAATCGATATGAAATATATAATTTTCTATTGACAAGTAAAGATATGAAGAATATAATAAAATCATAGTAAACAAATCGGAATTATATTATTTATAAGGGGGTACTTTTTATGGCAAGAATTTTTAAAAGCTTGACTGAGTTGATTGGAAACACTCCATTACTTGAGCTTACAAACTATAACACAAAAAATAGTCTAGACGCTAAAATTTTAGCTAAGCTGGAATACTTTAATCCACTGGGTAGTGTCAAGGATAGAATTGCATATGCAATGATTAAGGATGCAGAAGATAAAGGATTAATTAACAAAGATACTGTTATCATAGAGCCTACAAGTGGTAATACAGGTATTGGTCTTGCATTCGTAGCAGCTGCAAAAGGCTATAAGCTTATTATTACTTTGCCAGAAACCTTTAGCATTGAGAGAAGAAACCTGCTAAAGGCATTAGGAGCAGAACTGGTATTAACTCCCGGAGCAGAGGGAATGCCTGGTGCTATCAAAAAGGCAGAAGAGATAGCAGCTCAAACACCTAACTCATTTATCCCGCAGCAGTTTAAGAATCCTGCAAATCCCGAGATTCATAGAAAAACTACAGCAGAGGAAATATGGAGAGACACTGATGGTAAGGTTGATATCTTAGTAGGCGGAGTGGGAACTGGCGGAACTATTACAGGGGCAGGCGAGGCACTTAAAGCCAAAAATCCAAATGTTAAGGTTATTGCCGTAGAACCTTTTGACTCACCTGTTTTATCAGGAGGGGTAAAAGGCCCACATAAAATTCAGGGAATTGGTCCTGGTTTTATTCCTGATATTTTTAACATTAATGTTGTTGATGAGATCTTTAAGGTTAAAAACGAAGAAGCTTTTGAAGCATCGCGGCAACTATCAAAACTTGAGGGCCTGTTAGTAGGTATATCATCTGGAGCAGCTGCCTATGCAGCTACAGAGATTGCAAAAAGACCTGAAAACAAAGGGAAGACAATAGTTGTTGTTCTACCGGATACTGGTGAACGCTATTTGTCAACAGCTCTTTTTCAGCAGGAATAATAAGTAATGAGACCTGTCGCAAGTTTTAGAGCTTGTGGCAGGAATAACAATAAGTTACTGGACTCGACGAAATTTAGGGGGCTTATCACACTAAAGTTTTATATAGTGTGGTAGCCTCTTAATAACTAAAACACAATATTCCCCACTATGTATGCGCACTCCCCTGACAGACCCACTGTGTGCCTTTTTTTAACTTCTTTGCAGTAATACAATAATGAGGAGTCAACATCTGCCATGCCGGGGTAATCTCTGAATTTCATGGCATCTACAAGGAGATCTGCAATTTCCTGCTGTGATACTGTTAATACAGTATGGTCGGTACCTAAATAATCTGCTAGCCAGACAGCATACTCATCGTCGCTTTCAGGCTGAAAAGAGGTTGCAGTAAAATGCTTTTTATTACCTTCGTATTCAAAGGAATATGTACATAGTTTTTCTCCGTTTATTTTGTCTGCTTTTGCTGCAGCTGTTACGACGGAGGAATCTAATCCTCCTGATAAAAAGGTACATAAAGGCACATCTGAAACAAGCTGTCTCTCGATAGCATCAGTAAGGTAGTATTTTGTTTTTTCTATTATTTGAGCTTCACTATCTTCTAATTCATAAGCACAAAGATTCCAATATGGTGATAACCTTAACCCATTTCTATTAAAAGTTCCATGGTGACCGGGTGAAATCTCGTATATGTTTTTGAAAATAGCATTGTTAGTTGGGCGCATAGGTGATAAGTATAAGAGCTGCCAAATGCCTTCCTTTGATAATTCTGCTGAAACTCTAGGATGAGCAAGTATTGCTTTTACTTCAGACGCGAATATAAGAGTACCATCTACCATGGTATAAAAGTACGGCTTAACTCCCATTCTATCACGAGATAGATAAATACTTCTGGAGGCTTCGTCATAAACGGCAAATGCGTATATTCCATTTAACTTTTCAGAGCAGTTCATACCCCAAATTATGTACGAATAAAGCACCACTTCAGTGTCACAATGTGTTGAAAAGCTTACACCTAGTTGTTCCAGTTCACTTCTAAGTTCACTTGCATTATATATTTCTCCATTATAAATAATAGTGTAGTTCTTACCCTCAAAGCGGGCAGTCATAGGCTGCAGTCCATGCTCGACATCAATAACTGCAAGTCTGTTGTGTTGAAAGCATACGTAACTATCTCTATAAAAACCATGTTGATCTGGTCCTCTGTGTCCTAGCCTTTTTCCCATATCCTCAACAATATTCTGAGGAAGGCTTATAGTGTCATTGAAATTTGCTAAACCAAGAATTGAGCACATATTCATACCTCCAATTGAAATTATTAATGGGACAAATATTCCCACTTAAAAGGACAATAACATCTGTTTTGGATGACGTCATTGTCCTAAACTTCAATTTTAGTATATGTAATTTAGACAGGATATGTGCAAGTACCGACAGCCTATGCAGGGCAATTTATTTAATACAACGCTAACTTAATCTAAACATCAACAAAATGCTAGAATAATATTTTTGTTAGCTTAATATCAATGCTAGCCAAATAGCAATGTTAGCCTAATACCTATTTGGCTCCAGTAATATCTACGCGAGCTTAATATCCACTCCCACTACGCCTATAATATTGCCAGTTTTATCTCTAATAGCTGAAGAGACTGTGATACAAGGGTTTCTTGTGATGGCAGATATATATATCTGGGATACAAAATCTTCTCCAACAATGCTTTGCTTAAACCACTCTCTTACATTAGCATTTGCTATTCCAGCCTCTGGAATGGAGCATATGAAGCGTCCCTTTAAGTCATTTGTCCAAGCTGCCTCAATAAAACTATATTTCTTAATTATGGACGAAAGCACTTCACTATGTGTATTAGTGTCATTTGATCCAATAATTTTTTCATTAGTGCATATCTCATCCTTTATAATTTTGAAACATTCATTTGCCATCTCGGATGCGTTGTTTCCGATACTTTCAAGGTTATCTGCTTCGCTGGAGAATAGATCTGCAAGGTTTGAGGAGGCCTCATTCAACCTTGAACCCATGGATGCAATTTGCTCCATTTTGTTTTTTTGCTGGTGAACCGAAGTACGCACACCATCTACATGTTGAGCTGTTTTAAGCATTACTTGCTCTACAGCCTCTATCTCTGACCCAACATTTTTAGTAATTTCTACTTCTTCTTTGGATAGTGCACCTATTCGATTAATCATAGTACACACATCATTAAAGGAGCTATCTATAATACCGAGGTTAGATTCAATATTTTTGGAAGCGGCATTAGCCTTTTGAACTCTCTGAGCATTCTCGCTAACTACTCCGTCAACACTGAATACTTCTTGCTGAATAGCATTAATTAATGTATTAATGTTTTTAACGGAATTTGCAGTATCATCAGCAAGCTTGCGGATTTCATCAGCAACAACTGCAAAGCCTTTACCATGCTCTCCTGCACGAGCTGATTCAATCGTTGCATTGAGTGCTAACAATTGTGTTTGCTTTGATACATTACTTACTGTTTCTAGAATATGAACAATTTCACTAGAAGTTATTTTTAGCTTTTCCATGTAACGAAGAGTTCGTTCTGAGGATTCATGTATAC
>JAEZFR010000293.1 GCA_023417285.1 Bacillota bacterium | reverse complement strand
GTATTAGGCTCCATTGACCTTGTGCAGAAGTAAATCATTTGGGGGCGGTACCTTATTTAATAAGGTCGCCCCATTATTATGCCCATTTTCTAATATGATTTCTTTATAGTTTCTTTTTAGGTTTCTTTAGCATCTTTATAGTTTCTTTATTAGTTTATTTTTAGTTTTATTTGTACATTCTTTATAATTTGTTTATAGTTTCCTTATTTAACATTTCACCTCTTTAATTAACATAAATATTGCAAATAGAATAAAAATAATATAAAATAACAAATAATAACAAAAAATACTTTATACGGAGGTAGCTATGAAAAGGTTTTTATCATTTATTTTGGTAGTAGCATTAACTATGGGAATCATATCTTCTCTTGGTATGAATGCATATGCCAAAGATGAGAATTTTGTTGAGGTGACACCTTTTGAGATTTCAAATGCAGGAGATTTTCAGGAAAAACTTGTTGCAAATGCCAACAAAGTTGGTGGTGGAGTAATTACTGGCACAAAAAGTGGAGAGGTAACTCATTACTACTTTAAATTTACAATGCCAAAGAGTGGAATCGCTAGCATACAATATAATATGGCAGAAGACGAAAATAATAGTGCTTTAGATGCAAAAATTAATACATATGCGAACAAAGAGATGAGTATTATTGCAGCTCCATTTGTTGATTTTGATAGAACAACAAGTAAAATTAATAGAGTTTATCTTCCAGCTGGTACATATTATGTAGCCTTTAAAGGTAATATATGGAAAAAGGGGTTTGATTCCACAAATACAGTGGGCCTAGCCGTGGGATATATCCCCGCTGAAAAATATTCAGAGGGCTTTAGTTATAGCTTGAGCAGTACTACAAAAACAGCAGATGATGTTGTTATAAAGATAAATACTGCTGACCCTGATGCGGAAATCTATGTTGCAAACGGTGCTATAAAAGCTGATCTTGTAGGAAATGGTGTCACTTGGAATGGCAGTAAACAAATAGAAGGAAATGAATACACGGTGAGCAAGAATGATGCATATACTGTTAGAATTAAAGATAGTTTAGGCAAATGTAATCAAAAAATAATAAGGATATCCAACATTGATAAATCCAGACCTTCTAGCCCGGTTGCAACGGACTATAAGAGCGGTTCAAAGCAGATTGTTGGAAAAGCACAGGCTGGTATGCTTGTCACTGCTAATGTTGCTGGGAAGTCATACTCAGCTGTAGTAAGGGACAATGGCATATTCACTATAAGCACTCCTGCATTAGTAAAGAATGCAAAGATTACTTTGCAGGCACAGAGTACAACTGGTTTAAAGAGTGATGTTAAGACATTTACAGTAAAATAGTATTAGCCAAACTAATACTGCTCTATGATTTTTAAATATATTAAGAAAATATAGAAGGTTATAAATTATTCAAATTAAAATTCTATGGAAACAAAGCAGCCTCTCAAATGATTAATAATATACTTGAGAGGCTGTTTTAATATCTTAATTAAATCTCTTTCTTTTTGCAAATACCAACCGATAAAGAATATGAAATCCATCCGGCTAATACCACAATTGCTATTACTATTGCAGCAATAATTATTGGATATGTTAATAGAAATTCTAAAACTTCTAGAGCCTTACTTGCAGTGGCTTGTTCTGCTAAAACTGATGGCAGTAAGAACACAATAAATGCAGGTATCATGTATATTAGCATAGAGGATAACTTGCCTTTTTGATAGCCGTATTTATAATACACAGGATACTGTATGAGACAAAGTAAAACTCCTACCACGATGGACATTAAAATGGTAATAATATCTATCAGTAGTATCATATCCATACTGCTTAATATTGATATTGTTACAGTGTCAAATGCTAATAAAGCCGCTACTGATAATAGCAAGAAAAGATATCTCCCCATTACCATATCTGAAATTTTTCCCGGAAGAGTATAGTATAGCTTTTGGCAGTTTTCTACTGTTTCATAACTGAAGGGGGTCACTGAAATGAGCATTAAAAAGAAAAATAGATAGTTTAACGCAAATGCAATCTGCATATTAATTGAAAAAATCAACATTATTACGGGAATTATTACAAAGAATTTACCCCAACTTCTTAGTAGTGTTAAATCGAGCTTCATAAACTTAATTGCCTGCATTATATCGCCTCCTTTATTCCGCTTATATGATAAATTACTATATCGTCTATACTTGGCTTTTCAAGCGTATATCCACTTGAGAATAATGCTTTGTTACTATAAAGTGTAAGTCCGCAGAAGCCATACGCTGTAGTCTTTAAACCTATCATTTTTCTCTTAAGCTCAGAAGTTAGCTCTTTGCTATCACCCTTGACAATTAAGTATTTCTCCATAATACCGTCTTTGGTATCTGAGAAAATGAGTTTACCATTATCTATAAATGTAAGATAATCTGCTATGTTTTCTAAGTCACTAACAATATGTGTGGAGAATATAACACTTCTCTCACCATTGCTGATATATTCTTGGAGCAATTCCAAAATCTCAGATCTCATAACGGGATCTAGTCCACTGGTAGGTTCATCAAGGATAAGAAGCTTTGTTTCACGGCAAAGTACTGTCGCAAACATTAACTTCATTTTCATGCCTTTCGAATAATCTTTAATCTTTTTGGTTGATGATAGCTTCCACTTTTCCGCAAGTTTCATAAACTTTTCCTGGTCAAAAGTACTATAAAATGATGACATCAGCTTTGTTATATCCTTTAGAGTAAACATTGTGGGGAACATACATTCATCAGGAATATAACCTATCATCTCCTTGTATGCTTGTTCATCATCCATAAAGCTTTGCCCAAAAACGCTTATACTACCGCTATCGATTTTTAGGTGATTCATAATTAGCTTTATAGTTGTAGTTTTACCTGCCCCGTTCTGACCTATATATCCCATAATATAGCCCTTTGGAAGCGATAAGCTTATATTATCAAGGCTAAATTCTTTAAAATTCTTAGTAAGATTTTTTACTTCCAGTGCTTGCATTGTTTCAACCTCCCATCAAGTTTTTTAGTATTTGTTCAAGCTCTTTATTTGTTATATTAGCTATGTGAGCGTAATCAATAGCCGACATAAAACAGTCTTCAATTCTTTTAAGGTACTGCTCTCGCACTAAGTTGCTGTCCCTGCCTAAAACGAAGGTTCCTTTACCCTGCATAGTGGAGATAAAGCCTTCGGCTTCCAGATCGGAGTAGGCTCTAGTTGTAGTAATTACGCTGATGCCCAGCTCCTTGGCTAGCTGCCTTATTGAAGGAAGTGCCTGACCTTCGGTAAGTTCCCCACACATAATCTGTTCTTTTATTTGGGTTGTAATTTGTTCATAAATAGGCAATTCTGATTTATTTGATAATATTATCTTCAATTAACCACCACCTTAACTGTATATATTGCATTATATACAGTAATAACAATAGTGTCAATATGTACGTTGAAAATTTTTCAAAAATAGGCAACTCTAGAAAGAAATACTTTGCTAGGTTGCCCTTATTATAGCCTGTACATCTGTGATATGTACTATCAGACACTGATAGTTATAGCTTTAAAATGCTTTTTATATATTGGTAAATATAGGCTTTCTATTTTCAAAATGGGTAATATATTTGAAGCCAATACTCTTTATATGTTCAACAACTTCATCAAAAAATGCTCCAAGATGTTCAACCTTATGGGAATCGGAGCCAATAGTAACCAACTCGCCACCAAGTTCCTTATACCTTTTGAAGAAATCATATCCGGGTATTGTTGATTTAAGGTCTGAACGAAGCCCAGAAGTATTTAGCTCTATAGCCTTTCCTCTTTCTATGCACAATT
>JAEZFR010000279.1 GCA_023417285.1 Bacillota bacterium | reverse complement strand
AACTGGCACAGGTTCAAGCAGATATTGATGATGCCAGAGACGCCCATGTAAAAGCATCCGAAGATTTGTATGATGTCAACTATGCATTGGATAATGCAGTAATTGACCTTAAAGATACGGAGGGACTGGTTGCAGAAGCACAGACCACTCTGAAACAAACTGAGGAACAGATACAGGAAAAGCATTCGGAGTTGGAGAACCTTGCTGAGCAGGTCAATGAACTGCCGGCAACTCTGAACCGCTCAGTTGATAAATGCGAGCGAGATTTGGAGGAGAAACTGATTCCACCTGTTTCACCATCTGATACATACGAGCGAGTGACAAAGGGGTTTGGTAAAAAGCAAACTTTTGTCATGGTGCCGGAAAAGGATTATGAGGTTTTGGAACGTCGCAACGGTCTCAAACCGCAGGTGGTCAAAGACATCATCCGAGAGACCTTGCAACCGCTAAGAGATGCAATCACGAAGTTGCCAGTGGTCCGCAACCTGCTTGTAGCAATGCAGGAATTGGAACAAGAGGTCAGTGCATGGAAAAAGAAGTTCCGCAAATCTGAGCGAGAAAAAGAGGCATTGCAGAAAGAGGTTCACGAACTCAGAACTGAAAAGGCAGTTGCTGACCGTGTAATGGAGACAAAACTTGGATTGTCAAAAGATGTGCTTGATGTAATGAAGAATCAAGCAGCGAAAGAGATTTTGCAGGAACAGCAAGATAGAGATGATGATGTACTGGGGTGGTGGTTTTCCCACCTAAGCACACGATGGTGCTTATGGAATTTTTTGTAAACATTTATCGCATTACATTGAAAAAGCACCATACTTATGGTATAATGATTAATGGAAAAGTATCTGTGTAAACAGTTCGATATACTTGAATTTGACGAGGTGATGTGCAATGAGCAACAAAGATATTGTAAAGTATTTTTACGAGGTGGTTTTCTCCGAAAATTTGCTTGACGAGCTTCCTAAATACATTTCAGAGGACTGTGTGCAGAGAGTTGGAGAAAACAAATATTTTGTCGGAATAGCAGGAATGAAACAGCATCTTCTTGCTGTCAAACAAACCTATCCCGATTACACAATGAAGATTATCCGCCAATACGCAGATGGTGACTATGTAATTTCAGAGTTTATCATGCGTGGAACACACAAAGGTGAGTTTCTTGGGATAACACCAACCAATAAGGTTTTAGAAATTACAGGTGTTGACATTGACAGAGTTGTTGATGGAAAAATTGTTGAGCATGGTGGTTCAACTGAAACCTTTGAGACATTCTGGGAAAACGGTTTGATTAAGCCGGTATAATACCAATTCCAATTTACTCGAACAGTTTAGAATCCGAGAGCAGGACCCGTGGGTCCTGCTCTTTTTGATTCCTGGTACCTGCCGGAAGTTTGAAAGTATAAAAATTTCTTCATATCTTTTTCTGTACATAATACCAATAACACAGAAAACTATTTTGATATGCTCGTCCGTAAATGTTTCCGTTGGATGCTGTAAAGATATTATGTACAGTAAATAACCGATATTGTTATATACAGAAACTTTTTAAGAATTTCATTGTATAACAAACTTTTGATGCCGAACCACTTACCTGCTTTTATTTTGTTTGATATTTCGGCGGCAATCCAAAAAAAAAGAAAGGACGGCACTCCGTACCCTGTCTCTTATGCCTATAAATGCCGTCAGTCCAAGAATCTGACTGGATTAGACTGCACATTCAATAAGCAGTTTAATTGCGTGAGATTGATGCAGAAGTCTCCACAGCGATTTCTATGTGTTTCTTTACTCCCGATATTGTGGAACGAATGTAGTAGACATGCAAATTGACGTTATTGGCAAGAAATGGTACAATTTTTTATCATATATTACACAATAGGAGGTTGTCTATTTGAAAAAGTGTAATCATACCTTGGTAAAAAATGTGTCCTTCCATAAACGCATATTTTCATTAGCTCTCGTTATAGTACTCGTTCTGTCCTCCTCTCAGATGTATGCAGCAAAATCTTACTCTGATCCGGAACTTGCCCGAGCCGTGACGCTCGGACTTGGAACATATCGTTCGGACAACCCGGCTGTAACCTATAAGCAATTTATGGGTATGATTGACAGGACAGTTGAATTGGCTAACAAGAGTAAACTTGCTGGGTGGAAAGCTAAGTTCACGAACGCACGTAAGTCAAAAAAGGCTATGACTCGGTTTGAGGGAATGATGCTTGTCCTTAACGCAGCCAATACACTTGGTGGAGATTATGCTGAATTTAATACTAATTGGAGTAATATTAAGGATAAGATTGGCGAAAAAGTATGGGACGAGATAGATAAAATAGACAATCCTTATAAATATATTCCTAACCACTATCCTTATGGTGGAGTTGGATTTGAGAATGACAAGTATATCTATGAATGGGACGATTGTGGCGTTGCATATTGCTATGCATTTGGTAGAGTGTCACTTTATAGTGGCAAAACTCTTTTTGACTATGATACTGCAAAGAACTCAATGCGTCCCGATAATAAACTTCTATATACGGAAGCATTGCTCGCGGCGTTGAGATTGTATGATTCCTCTGAAAGTGTGTTCCCTGTTACCGAGCGGGTGCAAAATGCAGACGATATTGTCATACTCAAAAAAGCCGAGGAACGAAAACAAGCGGTACTAGGTAGTCCAACAATTGTAACTGTAATCGGCACTAAATACTATGTTTCCAATAGCGGCGACGATAATAACGACGGACTATCACCTGATAAACCGTGGGCAACACTTGAAAAAATCCGTTGGGCGCTGGACAACCAGGTCATTAAAAAAGGTGACGGAGTTTTTCTTGAACGCGGTGGTCTATGGCGTGGAAGTATCATGTGCTGGGGTGTTGACGGAGTGACTTATTCGGCTTACGGAGAAGGTGAAAAGCCTAGAATCTACGGCTCTCCTGAAAATGGTGCCAGCGGAGCGAAATGGTCTTTGTGGTACGATAAAAAAGGAGTTAAAATATGGAAATTTTATAAAGATATTTCAGATTGTGGTGGTATTGTATTTAATGATGGTCAAAGTTATGCTACACGCGTATTCTCGTATTGGAACGGCAAGCAGTCGGTGTCCTGCAAGGATTTTAAAACAAAGTTTAACATTACCGATGAATTGAGCTATGATTTACAGTTTTACTCTACTTTTGATATGAGCAAACATAAAATTCCATACGGAGTGAATGATGTAGATTCAGATGGGCCGATCTATTTACGCTGTGACAAAGGAAATCCTGGAGTGCTCTATAAATCGATTGAGTTTCAGTCCTCCGTTCAGCCAGCGGCTGGTTATACAGGTATTATCTTTGGAGGAAATAACATCGTAATTGATAATATCTGCGTTATGTACCGAAGTACAATGGGGCTTGACCGTGCAGGTGGAGATAATATAACCTACCAAAATTGTGAAGTGGCCTGGATCGGCGGGGGTTCTCATATAATCGGAGCGGGAGCTCCATCTGACGAACCTTGGCTGGCAGCGGTCAAAGAACCAAGTTACGCGGCTTCAGGCGAAGGAATAAGGCTGGAGGGAAACAATAATAAAGCGTTAAATAATTATGTACATGACTGCTTTGATGGAGGCATTACGATTGAATTCGACTATTTCGATACTGCATGGAACAGTAACGGGATGACAGTTCGTGGAAACCTGATTGAGCGCTGCGTGTCAGGTGTGCTTGTCGGTGAACACAGTGAGGATACAGAAGCGGGTAACGCAGGTAAAATTAAGTTTAGTGGGATAAACATTACGGACAACTACATTATGTACAGTGGTTATGGCTGGAGTAGCAGCAAGAATTACCACACCTGGATAGATAAAAAGTACGATGGAAACGCAATTACCTGGTGGGAGGGACCTTTGTGGAATAATGGTGGAACAGTCAGTAATAATGTGCTATACAAAGCCAAATATTCACTAGTGCAATTTGGTGCAATTGGCAAAAACAGACCGGTATTTAGTGGTAATGTTTATGCGCAAAACAATAACGGCGTAATTGCATACATATCACCAACAAACGATAGAATAGGAAAAACTGCATTCAAAAATATCGACAACTATAAAGCTAAACTGATAGTACGAGATTATTTGGGTGACAAAACCGCCAAAGTACTACCGCCATCGTAAAAGAACTGATTCTTAAAAGTTGTTGATAAGCATAAAGACTAATTATTTAATAGTAAATATATGGTATAATGTCTTGTGCATTTAAAATATTTGTGTTTACCACTTTTAGTGTTCGTTTTGATAGTTCTTGTATATATCGGAGTTCAAGTGAATCACGTATGAAATTAGATTAGATTTTTATCGCGCAACTGCATTAAATCACCTTCTTAATAAAAGACATTATGTAAGCTCAGTTTCAGCAGTAGAAGATCCTTCTGCTGATAGGTACGTGCATTTCACCCAAAATTTTGATTAAATGAATTTAGTATTAACAGAAAATTAAAAAATTGAGAGATTTATGTTGAATTTTATGCTTTTAGTGGAATAAAATTATAATAGCATTAAAACGGTACATAAAGGAGCATAGAACAATGATAAATGTTGCAATCTGTGACGATGAGCCTCAAGAAATTACAAACGCTCAAGACTTACTCATAAAGTATGCTCATGAGCGACCACAATATGATATTAAAACCTGCTCATTCATTGCACCTTTAGAGCTATTATCGTATGTAGTTGAGCAAGGAGGCTTTGACGTGTTGCTACTGGATGTCTACATGGCCGGGATGCTAGGGACGGATGCGGCGCGGGAACTGCGGAATATGGGAGATAACTGCCAGATTATTTTTCTAACCAGCTCACGTGACCATGCGATAGACGCTTTTTCTGTAGATGCCGTCCATTATTTGGTTAAACCTTATTCCGAAAATGAGTTCTTTTCAGCACTTGAAAAGGTTATGGATAGGCTCACTAAGAAAGAAGATGTTTATATTACGGTCAAATCATCGGAAGGTATCAGACGTGTGGCCTTGAACAAGCTTGTATACTCTGAAACAGATAACCATGTTCAGAAACTATATTTATCAGACGGCACAGTAACCAGTGTTCGCAATTCCTCAATTGAGCTATTCAAATTGCTCGAAAAAGAACCGCGTTTTTACAAATGCGGAAGCACCTATATCATAAACATGGATTATATTGTTGAACTTTCATCCAGGATAGTTGCCTTTTCTACCGGCCTTAAAATACCTATGCTCGACCGAAAATATAAGGATTTTAAAAAACGATACATGGATTACGTTTGTAGTTTGTGAGGGAGAGGTTCTATATTTATATGATTACCCACACAGTGATTTTTCTGAGATTTATACAGACATGTGCTTATATCTGCCTGTTTTTCTTTTTTTTAATTAAGCTCAAAGAACCCAAAGGGAAAAGGATTGTAATTACCGTTACGATTTATATTGCGGCTGCTGGGGCATATTTTGCCTTACTGATCATACATGGGCAGGAGATGGCGGAACGTGTGATTATACCCGTGGAAATCGTGTTGTGTCTGATTCTGCTTATCATCTGTTCCGCAGACAAATGGGCGTCATCGATTTTTATCATGTTCACTCAGTTTAATTTATACCTTGGAATCAGCTATATTTCTGATTTGTGTGCCTCCAAAGATTTTGTACTTGTGTATAATGTAGAATATTTAATATACCGCTCTGTGTTATTCGGAACGCTTTTGTTTTGTGTGTTCAAAATTGTCCGCCCGCGCTTTCGCAGACTAATAGATGTCTTGGACAAATATTGGAATTTAATTGCGCTATTAGCCTTCTCGTTTTATGTTCTGGAAGCTGTTATATTATATTTCCCTCGTTTCTATTGGTATGAGGAGGATAATCGCTGGTATCTTGTTGCAAGCTCCTATCTGGTATTTTTCTGCGTTTATTGTCTAATCTTTCGATCTATCAGTGACATTGTGAAAAAGTATGAGGTGCAGGAGAGGGAAAGAATTCTTGCTCAGCAAAACAAGATGTGGGAGGAGCAGTTAAACGAGCAGAAACATGCCGTCAATGCTGCCCGCCGTGACCGACATGATCTTCGTCATCATTACGATACTCTTTTAGCAATGCTTGCGGGCGGAAAGATACAGGAAGCGGTTTCCTACCTGAACGCTCAGACGCGGAGAACAGACAACTTGGCTCTTACCAATGTATGCCAGAATATTGCAGCGAATGCAATTCTGTCAAGATGGATTGCACGGGCAAGGGAGAACGGCATTAAAGTTGAAATTGACGCGAGGATTCCTGAGAATCTCCTGATAGACGACGTTGCGTTAGCTGGTATCCTTGCCAATTCCTTTGAAAATGCGGTAGAAGGCTGCCTGCGCCAACCTGAAGGAGTGGAGAAATTTATTGCTATAAAGATTGCTTATTCCGTTTATAACGGAGCTGGAAAGCTTAGCATTGTCTTTGAAAATTCATGTACTGATCATATTGTTTTTGAAGGCGGTTTTCCAAAATCCCAGAAGCAAGGCGGCGGGACCGGGACAAAGAGCATAAGCTACACCGCTGAAAAATACAATGGTATGGTGGAATTTACGGCTGAAAACAGTGTGTTCAAGACGCGCATTCTGCTCCACTTGCAGCAACAAAATTAGAAAATATGATAAAACATGACATTTACGCCAAATATCCTGCAATTTCGCCACGATCGGTCTTCGGTCGTGGCTTTCTTGTATAATGTAATATGAAATTGGCATTGCTATTTTGCCTAATCATTAAAATGATATTAGGAGGAACCAAATGAAAAAAAGAATTTTATCAATATTCCTTACGGTTTGTATGTTACTTACTATGCTGTCAAGTTTGGCCATGCCAGCATTTGCTGCAGATGACTCAATCACGATCCAAATAAACGGTACTTATAACTCAGGTACAAACACAATAGGTGATGATGGTACCCCGTATGTAGGCACTTCACTTAACGATGCAATTTCAAAGCACGCAGCAGGAATCGACAGCATTAAGCAACTTAAAATTATAGCTGGCAAAGTTACAACAGCAGACTGGCAGTATATCATAAACATATCTCAAATGACTAATTTTGAGATAGCTGCTACAGTGACAACCGTTGCAGATATTCCAGATCTTCCAGAACGTAGTGCCGTCGGGCTATTTCCTACTTCAGTACAAAGTGTAAAAGTCCCTCAGGAAATAACGGTTGGTATCTGTGCATTTACTTCTTGCATTAACTTAACAACAGTAGACTTCCCAAAAGCCACAGAGCTGAGGCGCGGATCATTCAGCTACTGTGAAAATTTAAAAACAACAAACTTTCCCTTGGTTACAAAAATTGAAAATTTTACCTTTGTAGCTTGCTATGCCTTAGAAAGGGCAGAATTTCCCGAGGCAGTAACCATCGGCGAATCAGCATTTCGAGCAAGTAAATTAACCTCAGTAAGTCTGGATAAAGCAACAACGATTGATGATGGTGCTTTTGCAGAGTGCAATAATTTAGCAACTGTAAATTTGCCCAGCGCAACAGCGATTGGTTCAAATATATTTGATTATTGTACTAATTTAAAAACAGTAATTTTGCCTAATGTAACAACTATTAGCGACGGGGCGTTTCTGAATTGCACGAATCTACTAGAAGTAAGTTTACCCAAGGCAACAGAAATTGGCGAGGCTGCTTTTAGTGGGTGCGAAAAGTTAACAACACTTAAACTAGGCGCAACACCACCGACTGTGGTGGTGGATAGTGATGAAACTTTGGGCCGTGATACATTTTTTCTGGTAGATGTATCAAAAGCAAACCCATTAGTTTTCCTAAATCCAGATGGTACAGAACTTACAGGCACTGGACTGACAGCTGCACAAGCTGATTATAAAGCAGTTGATGACAAAGATAAAAGTGATAACCTATGGTATGGGTGGAAAATTGCAGGGGACTCAACTCCTCCTGAAGATTCAACACACAAACACTGCATATGTGGTGGTACCAACAATATAGGTGACCATACCAACCATACTTCTGTGGGATTTAAGGAATGGAATACCAATAACGCCATGCCTACAAATTCAGGCAACTACTATCTGAATACAGACGTAACTCTTAGTAGTGAATGGGAAGTGAACGCTGACATCGGACTTTGTCTTAATGGACATACGATAAAGATTACACCCAATAGTGGCACGGTTATATCTGTAGAAGACGGAAAAAACCTTAACCTTTGCGAATGCAATACCTCTACTTCATGTGGTGCCATTACTGGCGGATCAGGTACTAGTGGCCATAATCAAGGTGATTTTTCAAAAGCTGACTTCAATGGCAACGGCGTGTATGTATCTTTAAACGGCACCTTCAATATGTATGGCGGACAAATCAAAGGCAACACCGCAAATTACCAAGGTGGCGGAGTGATGAACGAAGGCAATTTCACCATGTATGGCGGAAGCATAACTGACAATACAATACTTGGTGGAGATGGAGATGGAGATGGTGGCGGTGTGTACAATGGGGGCACATTCACCATATATGACGGTACAATTTCTAACAATAAAGCACCTTTATATGGTGGTGGAGTGTACAGTAAAAAAACCTTCACCATGAACGGAGGTATCATCAGAGGAAACAAATCAGGTGACAGTACCTCTTCAACTAGCAATAGAGGGGGTGGAGGCATAGCCAATTTTGGAACTTTTACCATGAACAATGGTGAGATTTCTTCCAATCAAGCAGTGTATGAAGGTGGCGGTGTATATAATAATAAAACCTTCAATATGGAGAATGGTAAAATATCAACAAATACAGTAAATGGGAGTAGATCTGGACTTAATTATGGTGACAGCTTTGGTGGCGGTGTTTCCAATCATGGACCGTTCACTATGAACGGGGGAGAGATTAGCTCTAACAAAGCCATAGGTGGAACATCTTCAAATGGCACTAATAGTGCCGTGGGTGGCGGTGTGTATAACAAAGGGACATTCGTCATGGGTGGGACTAGTAGTGTTATAAGTAATACTGCCAGTAGTTCAAAGAGTGCACAGGGTGGAGGTATATTCAATCAGGGCTCTTTATCCATGAAAGGGGGCAAAATTACCAACAACTCGGTAACAGGCACTACTTCAGACTCTGCTGGCGGTGGAGTTTATGATAAAAATGGATGGAGCTATATCTCAGGAACACCGGTAATCAGCAATAACACAGCAAAATATGTTACGAGTAACTGGCTAATCTTCTACACAAACCCTTTTCAATTCGCTGAACCACTAACCGCTGGCGCATCAATTGGCGTTAGCATGGGATATAGTATCTCAGATGAGTACAGCAGTTTCTTCACAGATGTTTATAATACCCAAAATGGAAATGTAGACCCAGCTATTTACTTTAGTAGTGACGACCCGAAATATCATGTGGAACTTATAAAAAATAAGGCAAAGCTGGTGATGGGGTCGGCATTGAAGATTATCATTTCAGGCCTTAATACTGCAAAGGTGGGAAGCCCATATAGCCAGGAAATCTTGACCTCCTACAATGGGACAGGAACCAAGACCTATTCAGCAACTGGCTTGCCCTCTGGATTGTCCATCAATGCAAGCTCGGGTATGATTACAGGTACACCAGCAGCGGCAGCAGACACAAGTTCGCCTTATTCAGTAACGATAAAGGTAAGTGATGGTACAATTTCCGACAGTAAAACCTTTTCCATGACGGTGGACGTTTCTGATGCAAACAAGACATACACCGTTACCTTCAATGAAAATGGCGGAAGTGGCACAATGCCAGTACAGTCCTTCAACGCAACAACACCACAAAATCTTACGCTCAATGCCATTACACGCGCAGGATATACCTTTATTGGCTGGAATACGATGAAAGATGGCAAAGGTGAAAGCTACAATGATGGGGCAAGCTATACCGCTACAACAAATGTTACTCTATATGCGCAATGGAAAGAAATCACCTACACTGTCTCGGGGACGGTGAAAGATAAGGATGATAAAAAAGTATCTGGGGCAGAGGTTAAGCTCATGAAAGGTAATCTGCAAATTGGTGCAACTGTAACAACGGACGGAAATGGTAACTTCTCTATTTTAGATGTACCAAATGGCACATATAATCTTGTGGCTAGCAAGGAGGGTATTACGGTTACCTCAATGATTACAGTGAGCAATGCAGATATGACCCTTAGAAGTGCAATAATATTGCCAATGGGGAAAACCAACAGCGTACTTATAGTAAGGCCTAACACTCCCCAGATTGTGGTGGGAAATCTTGACGGGCAGTTTTCAAATAATGCAACAGACAATGACAAAGGTGTAACTGAGGCTGACCATACAGTAGTGCAAAACGGTGGAGAGGTTGAAATCAAATTAACTGTAGAGAAGAAGGATGAAAATGCCCCTAATGCAAGTGATATCACAGCTACTGCAAAGCAAGACGGAAAAACAGTAGGTATTTTTATTGATTTCTCTTTAGTGAAAACGGTAACTCCAACAAGCGGTGGCATTTCCACGCCGACCGCCCTTACCCTTACACAGCTACAGGACTTAATTGAAGTACTTATTCCACTTGATACCGAACTTCAAAATAAGAATGGCTATGTGGTTTATCGTTATCATGGCAACGCAGTTGATACAATTTCCACAAACCCAAATCAGGATGGCGAAAAAATTGAACTGATTGATGTTGGCAAGACAATTAAACTTACAATAAAAAAATTCTCTACCTATGCTATTGGATACTCAGCACCATCTGTACCACCTTCTGGAGGAGGTAGTAGCGATAGTAGCAGTGGCAATAGCGGTAATAGCGGTGACAGTAGCGGCAGTGGTTCGAACTCCAATGCTTCCAACGATGATTCCAATGCTACCAAGGATAACTCCAATACAGGATTGCCGTACTATATAAAGAGTGGCAATAAAATATATCTTGGTTTCTCATCTCCAATTAGTGGAACCATGAAATACATTGCGCCAAAAGGTGAAGTAGTATTGTTTAAAGAAAACCCAAAGAACTTTATAGATATTAGCAGTCATTGGGCAAAGGATAATATAGACTTTGTAACAGAGAGGGAGCTGTTTATTGGTATTGCACCTAATGTGTTCTCTCCTGATGAGCCTATGACAAGAGCTATGTTTGCAACGGTTATCGGTAGACTTCACGAACGCTCCTTCGGACAAATATCACAAAGTGATGAAAAGCCATTTTCAGATATTAACTATGACAGCTATTACGCAAAATATGTAATATGGGCTGAAAAAAATGGCATTGTGAAAGGTGTCGGAGGTGGTAAATATGAGCCTCAACGAGCTATAACAAGGCAGGAAATGGCGATGATTGTAAATAATTATCTAACATTTGCCAAGTTTAATATTCCGGTTACGCAGCAAGCTATTCGTTTTGATGACGAATCCAAGATTGCTGACTGGGCAAAACAAGCGACACAAACTGTGCAAAATTTGGGAATTATTGAAGGTGTGGGTAATAATCTGTTTGATCCACAAAATGTATCTACAAGAGCACAGGTAACAGCTATTTTACAAAGAATGATTAGCCTAGTTGTATCAAAATATTCCAATTAATCGGGACGGTAGGCTAAGTATTGGGACGAAGTACATACATGCTGAAGACGGTGTTCACAGCATGTGTGTACTTCTCCATTTGGTATAATAAGCCCCAAAATAATTTTATAAAATTCAACATTTACGCCAAATATAATGCAATCACGCCACGGACGGTTTTTGTCCGTGTTTTTTGTATAATGAAGAAAAATTCACAGTGCCAGAGGGCACAATTTATACAAATCTAAAAGTATGGATATAGGGGAGTAATTTTGAAGATGAGGAAACCAAGTGACAGAACTACGGAAGTAAAAGCAGGGGAAAGTAAAATTGAAATATGGCAAAACGACTTCTGCGATGCCTTTGAACAGGACGCAGGCCGATTATTCTTATGCAGAGAGTGCTGGTATTGCAAAAGCGGGGATTTTGGTATTAATACTGAACATCCTACGGAAAATGGTATATGTAAATACAAAGAGAAAAAAATATAGAATATTTTAAGTTTTCTTCGAAGTAATTTTACAAGAATTAGCATAATTAAGTCAATTCGTTCAGATGACATAATGATTTTAGCTACTGTCGTGGAGCATAGGATTGTATAAAATGGTGCAAATAAACAACCGTTTTATACCTATACTTTAAAATGAGGGTTGCAGTTATTATGTAAACGGGTTAAAATGGCCATAGTCTCCTATTAAATTTAATCACTATACTTGACGACAAAAAAGTTATAAAGAACGGAAAAGAGGGATATTATGGGAATTTTATCAGGTAAGACAGCAATTATAACAGGTGCAGGCCGCGCTGTTCTGAGTGATGGCCGCTGTGGTTCTATCGGCTATGGAATTGCAACAGCTTATGCCAAGGAGGGGGCAAATTTGGTCCTCACTGGTCGTAATATAAAAAAATTAGAGGATGCCAAGGAAGAACTTGAGCGACTTTATGGGATTAAGGTTCTCGTTTTTCAAGCGGATATCAGCGCTGGTGCTGACAACGAAGCTATTACAGTAGAAGTTGTAAAAAAGACCGTAGAAGCTTTTGGGCGTATTGACGTTTTGGTAAACAATGCCCAAGCCTCTGCCTCCGGTGTTACGCTAGCTGATCACACCACTGAACAATTAGACTTAGCTATTTACTCTGGTCTATATGCTACTTTCTATTATATGAAAGCTTGCTACCCCTATCTAAAAAAAACCAAGGGCAGTGTCATTAACTTCGCATCAGGAGCAGGCCTGTTTGGCAACTTCGGACAGTGCTCTTATGCTGCTGCAAAAGAAGGTGTTCGTGGTCTTACTCGTGTTGCTGCGACTGAGTGGGGTAAGGATGGTATAAATGTCAACGCCATTTGTCCACTGGCATGGACCACTCAACTGGAACAGTTCAAAAATGTATATCCAGAAGCGTTTGATGCCAACGTTAAGATGCCACCTATGGGCAATTATGGTGATGCTGAATATGACATAGGACGTGCCTGCGTGCAGCTTGCTTCTCCTGACTTTAAGTTCATGAGTGGAGAGACAATCACGCTTGAAGGTGGATTGGGTCTAAGACCGTAAGCTTGACAGAAAAACTTATATTTACAAATGGGAGTGTCAACTGAAATGACGTTCAGAAGGGCTAATTTGCAAATAATTTCCTAAAGTATAAAAAGCAACTTGTAGAATTATTCTATTTATAGTTGCTTTTTATATAGGCAAATGTAAGTGAAGAAACTCTGCTTATAAGATAAAGAGCCGTTCAAGAATTGAAATGCTGTATATATTTTCTATGCTAACTCCCGCCAAGTCTCCACCAGATTTTCACGACATCATTTTGTCTACTCAAGGCATGTGGAGACGGTGGCGTTGATAGATCTGAACCGTCCGCTTTGATTTTTCCAGTTAAGTTCACCACTATTGCATCTTTAAGGCTGGCTATGACTTCGCTCGTTGCCGGCTTTTAAAGCATTATGAGTTTTTTCTTTCATGTTAGTTTTCCTCTTTATCTTGATGTAATTTCTAAAATCTAGTTTTAAAATGCAAAATAAGCTTATTGATTAAAATATAAAAATTTATTTCCCAAAAATAAAAAAATATTGATTTTGGGAAATAGAATGATATTCGGGTAAATCAAAACTATTGGAAGAATATATAGGGTGGATTGAAGAGAATGAGCCAGAGTCTAATATTATCTCTATAGATCTTACTCATTTGAAGTTCGAAGAGCTTAAAGAATATCATGCATTAAATCATTACATTGAAGATAGATATGATAGAAAAAAAGAAAACTATATATTCATTGATGAAGTTCAAATGTGTGAGCAGTTTGAGCTGACCATAAACAGCCTACATTCTACTGGGAAATATGATATTTATGTTACTGGTTCTAATGCATTCTTATTAAGCAGTGATTTAGCAACATTATTTACAGGTCGTACTTATGAAATAGAAGTGTTTCCGTTTTCTTTCTCTGAATACCTTCAATATTACAAAATATCAGATATTCAAACAGCATTTGAACGATACATGAAAGAAGGTGGCATGTCGGGTTCATATTTGTATAAAGAGCAGGAAGAGAAGTATAAGTATCTTGCAGATATATTTGACACACTGATTTTGCGCGATATTCGTCAAAAGTATAAAATTAGAAATATTGTACTAATGGATAAGATTGCTGAATTTATGATGGATAATATTTCGAATCTAACATCATCAAGAAGAATAGCGGACACTCTTACAAAAAACACGGACAATATTAATCATAAGACTGTCGGTTCATATCTTGATTATCTATGCAATGCGTTTGCATTTTACAAGGTTAGAAGATATGACATCCGAGGGAAAAAATATCTGACATCTAATGAGAAATACTACCTCAGTGATCATGCATTTAGATATGCTAAGTTAGGGACCAGAAACCTTGATTATGGAAGAGTGATAGAAAATATAGTTGCACTTGAATTAATGAGAAGAGGCTATGAAATATATGTAGGTGTTTTGTATAAAAAGGAAATTGACTTCGTTGCAGTTAAGCAAAATGAAAAGATTTATATTCAGGTATCTGATGATATTTCTAGAGATGAGACATTTTCAAGAGAAGTTGAATCATTACTAAAAATAAAAGATGCATATCCTAAGCTATTAATTGCGAGAACAAGACATGAGCAGTATCAGTATGAGGGAATACATGTTATAGATATAGCTGAATGGTTAAATAAACTAAGATAATTGCAGAGATTGAAGAATATCCAAGGTATTGACACAAGTTCACTGATGGGAGATAATAGGGAATAAAAACAATACAAACAAAAATATTGAAAAAATGGATAAAATTGTGGGAGAGAGTTGTAAGAATGTCGTTAACAAAAAACTTTATCTTAGAAAATAACAAGAAGTATAAGAACTTGTCTGATGCTTATTTGGGTTCTCCTATAGGTTTGATAAAATGGAGATTTGAGAGATTATTCAAAATGAAAGATCTTTCCTTCAAGATGACAGTTGTTGAAAATCCAGAAATAGAATACATAAAGTCCAATAAAACAAATACAACGATAACATGGATAGGTCATGCTACCTTTTTAATTCAAATTAATGGATTGAATATTATTACTGACCCTGTATGGGCTAACAGAATGGGGTTAGAAAAAAGGATGGTGCCTCCGGGTATAGCAATATCTGATTTGCCTGAAATTGATATAGTGCTTATTTCTCATAACCATTTTGACCATTTAGATTTTAATTCAATAAAAAGTTTAAAAGGAAATCCTCGTATGTATATTCCTAAAGGCTTATGCAACTTATTTTTAAAAAATAAATTGCGTAATGTAGAGGAAGTAAATTGGTGGGATAAAAAGCTTTTTAATCAAGTAGAAATGACCTTTATCCCTACTCAGCATTGGTCTAAAAGGACATTATGGGATACAAATAGGTCTTTATGGGGTGGCTGGGTCATAAATAAAACAGATGAAGATGAAAAAGCCATATGCTTTATTGGAGATAGTGGTTACTTTAAAGAGATACGGGATATAGGAACAAAATTTAATATTGGCTATGTTCTTGTACCAATAGGATGTTATGAACCTGAGTGGTTTATGTCAGGAACGCATATGACTCCAGAGGAAGGGATTAAAGTCTATAGAGAGTTGAAAGCAGATTATTTTATACCAATGCACTATGAGGCCTTTAGAATGGGAGACGATACACCCAAAGAAGCGTTGAACAGGCTTGAGGCTGAATGGAAAAGATGCAAAATTGAGATGTCGGCTTTAAAAACATTAAATGTAGGAGAGACAATAAAGGTAAACCATTAACTATATCATATTAGAGAGGATATAATTATGAACTCAATTATATTAGGAAGTATATTAGGAACATTATTTGGATTGGTTGTAGTTCTAACTAAAATACCTAGAGAAGTTGAAAACAAGAAAGCGTCTATGCTAGGCGCATTGACGAATAGGTACCCAGCTACATTCATAACTGTCGCCTTTGATACACTCTTCTAAAGTTGTGGCTTCATACATCGCTTTGTCATTCAAATAAACACAGCCGGTATGTTTATTCGGTGTTGCGAAATACCAGTCTCCATATACTAAAGTTGTATAAGGATTGTATTTACCAAAAACACTGTTTGCGATCTGGCATACCCAGACATTTTCTATGTAATGTTGCCAGGTTTTTATTTGTTCCGCACCGGTGATCACAGCACCGAGAGGTGTAGTACTTAAATAAATGATACGGGCATCTTCAGTACCGGCATGAACCGGATCTACATATTCCCGGTAAACCCCTGGTGCAACCAGCACTTCATCGCCGGGAAGCGCTAGCTTTGCGGCTTCATTGATCCGTCGGAATGGTCTCTCAATGGAACCATTGCCGTCTTTCGCAGCATTTGCATCTACATAGTATTTCATGATAACCTCCCATTATTAAGATATACATATCAGGATATAAAACCTAACATGATTCATTATATAACATAATTGTCTATGGTTCATCTTTTGTGTCTACAAAAAAGTTTTTAACAAGCACCATACCGTTCATATCCAGGGCCGTATTTGAATGATTATAGCAACTATACAGCTAAAACCGGTGTAGATGCGAGCAATACTGCGGACTACGAAAGCACCACAACAATGAACAAGTACTTCAATATTAAACCTAATAATTAGCAAAACTATGTTTTAAAAACAGAGGCGGGGGAAACCCTGCCTCTTTATAACTCAAGATAAGGATAAGAACATGAAACTGAGTGTATTTTTAGCCACGGTGCGAGATGTGGAACCATCTAAATAGTATTTTGATGGTGTGAATAAAGCGGCGAAACTCGACTTACACAGCAAGATAGGGAAGAGAAGTATAAGTATCTTGCAGATATATTTGGCACACTGATTTTGCGCGATATTCGTCAAAAGTATAAAATAAGAAATGTCGTTCTCATGGGTCTACATACATTTCTTTTCCAAATTTTATCAATAATAACCCTCAACCCCACACCTATACGCATCATAGAAACATACTTTATCTAAAAAATCATATAATACGACATTTTTCTTTTATATTTTCCACCTTTTTAATTGATTGTAGGATTTATTTATATTTCTCCTAGCGATAATATTAGTATATAGAAACGACGCTTTTAAAAATATTTTAAGGGGGAACAAGTTTTATGAAACTTAGAAAAAGGTGGTTTGCTGCTGTATTAGCAGGAATAATGGCAATATCCATGGTTGGATGTGGAAGTTCAAACACTGCAAAAACTGACGACCAAACTAAGGAATCATCAGTAGTTACAACTCAAGAAGGCAGTGATAATAAAGAAAACGTATTAGTAGTATATACAGCAAGAAGTGAAGAATTAAACAAAGCTGTAATTTCAGAGTTTGAAAAGGAAAGTGGAATCAAGGTTGAATTAGTAACAGCAGGTACAGGAGAATTGCTTAAGCGCGTAGAGTCAGAAAAAGATAACCCATTGGGTGATGTTTTATGGGCAGCTGACCGTACTATGCTTTCTGCATCTGTAGACTTGTTCACGCAGTATACTTCTTCAGAAGACGGAAATATGTTAGAGGGATTCACAAACACAACTGGATATTTTTCACCAGCATTTTCAGACCCTCCAGTATTAATTGTTAATACTGCCTTAAAAGGTGATATAAAAATTGATGGTTTTGAAGATTTGTTGAATCCAGAACTAAAAGGAAAAATTGCTTTTGGTGATCCTGTTAACTCCAGTTCAGCATTCCAGTCTTTAGTAGCTATGCTATATGCTATGGGCGAAAACAATGACCCAATGTCTGAAAAAGCATGGGAATTTGTAGATAAATTCTTGAAGAATATTGACGGCAAAATGTCCAACAGCTCCAGCCAGGTATATAAAGGAGTAGCGGAAGGAGAATATGTTGTAGGACTTACTTGGGAAGATCCAGCTGCTAAATATGTAAAAGAAGGCGCTAACGTTGAGGTAGTTTTCCCTAAAGAAGGAACTATTTTCCCAGGTGAATCTGTGCAGATAATAAAGAATGCTAAACATTTAGAAAATGCGAAGAAATTTGTAGATTATATGTTGTCCGAAGGTGTTCAGAATAGAGTAGGTTCTGAATTAACAGCTCGTCCTCTTAGAAAAGATGCAAAACTGGCGGATTATATGACTCCTCAAGCCGAAATCAAGTTATTTAGTAACTATGATGAAGGCTGGGTTTCTGAGAACAAATTGGCAATAACAAGCAAGTTTAGCGAGCGCCTAGAATCCTCCATGGACTAATACTCATTATCTGAATCATTACATTACTAAATAGGGCCGCTTAATGCAGCGTTACTTCGAGAAAAAAGTATCGAGTGACTGGCGAAAGTGGCCCTTAATATTTATACTTACACACTTAATAAAAGGAGAGGTTTAATAATGAGCGTAGCAATCAATATTGAAAATGTTGTAAAGCGTTTTGGAAAAGACACAGTAATAAATGGACTATCATTAAATATCAAACCTGGAGAATTTTTTACATTACTTGGACCGTCTGGTTGTGGAAAGACCACGCTACTTCGTATGATAATTGGCTTTAATTCCATTGAAGGTGGTCAAATTAAAGTTGATGGAAAAATAATTAATAATATTCCTACTAATAAGAGAAATATGGGTATGGTATTTCAAAACTATGCGATATTTCCCCATATGTCAGTTAAGGATAATATAGCTTTTGGATTAAAAAACAGAAAAGTACCTAAGGATCAAATTGAAAAAAGGGTAGATGAAATCTTAAAAGTTGTTAAAATAGATCATTTAAAAGATCGTATGCCAGAAAAAATGTCTGGTGG
>JAEZFR010000272.1 GCA_023417285.1 Bacillota bacterium | reverse complement strand
CATTGGGAGTACTGCTTATTACAGTGTGTTTAAGTGGAATATATTAGACGCAAGAAAATTTGTAGGCATAGACAATTATGTGCAATTATTTACTATGGACGATGTCTTTAGAACAGGTATGAAAAATACTTTTATTCTTATGTTATTGTCCCTTGTTGTGCAGATACCTATTGCTATAGCCTTAGCAATAGCAATTAGCGGGAATATAAAAGGAAAGAGATTTTTTAAGACTGTATTCTTTATGCCAAACATGCTATCAAGTGTTGCGGTTGGATTGCTCTGGTTTTTTATTTACAGTCCTGATTTTGGAATAATTAATAGAATCTTCGATGTCATTGGATTGTCACATCTTGACCAACAATGGCTTGCGGATGAAAAGACAGTATTACCTTCAATCATTGTTGTTGTATGTTGGCAGTTTGTGGGCTACCATATGATTCTGTATCTTGCTGCAATAGAGAATATTCCCAAAAGCCTATGTGAAGCCGCAGTTATAGATGGGGCAAGCTCAGGACAAATGGTAAGATACATTACCCTACCTTTAATAAAGCCTATAATTGGTATTGATGCAGTTTTAATAGCAACTGGCTCACTAAGATTTTTTGATTTGATATTTGTAATGTCCGGCGGTGGACCAAATCATGCTAGTGAGGTTATTGCGTCATACATGTACATAAAATCCTTTAGAGATATGCAGTATGGTTACGGCAGCGCAATATCTGTGGTGTTGCTGATATTATGCCTGGTGGTCACACAGATACTAAACAAGGCTTTTAAATCTGAGCCAATAGAATTTTAATGGAAGGGGGAAATTGCTGATATGGCCAATAAAATATCTGGTAACACAAATAAGAGTATTTCATCTAAAATAGTTTTTGTTGTCCTTATAATCATTTCACTTACCTGCGTATATCCGCTGATATGGTTAATAATAAATTCCCTCAAAGATAACAACCAGCTGTTTAATAATCCATGGGGAATATCATTGGCCCCACATTTTGATAACTATTCTACTGCATTGATTTCAGGTAAAATCGCAATCAGTTTTTTAAATTCCGTAATAGTTTCGTTTATATCAGTAATAATTACAATTATTATTGGTAGTATGGCTGCATTTGCAATTAAAAGACTGAAATGGAAGCTGTCAGGATTTGTGTTGGTTTTATTCCTTCTAGGTGTAATGATACCTATTCACTCAACCTTGATCCCATTGTTTGTTTTTTTTACAAAAATTAAGATTACAACTAGCTATTTAGGGCTAATTCTACCATATGTAGCTTTTGCACTGCCTACATCGGTATTTATATTATCGGGATTTATGGGCGCATTCCCTAGAGAAATTGAGGAAGCTGCCATAATGGATGGCTGTTCAATGGGTGGGGTATTCTGGAGAATGATTGTACCTACATCAAAGTCGGCAATAGCTACTATAACAATATTTAACTTTGTAAGCATGTGGAATGAGCTTATGTTTGCACTTATTTTGATGACTGATCAAAATAAAATGACTTTACCAGTAAGTCTGACACGATTTAAAGGACAGTACTCCACAAACTGGTCAGTTCAGCTTGCTGCAATAGTAATAATGATAGTACCAAGTATTTTGGTATACATGTTCTTAAATGATAAAATCATAGAAAGTATGACCGTTGGAGCCGTTAAGGGATAAATAAAAGGCCTGTTGCAAGTACTAATGCAACAGGCCTTTCTTGGAATATAGGAATTTATAAGTTTTAGAGTGTTACATAAGTGTTGGTAATGCTGAGATTGAATGTTTACGTAAAATAAGCACTAAACGGATTTGAGAAGTAAATTTTCTTGCATTAACCAATAGCGTTGTTACCCTCCTCACCAGTTCTGATTCTATAGCAACTCTCAATAGGCCAAACAAAAATTTTGCCATCACCAATCTTTCCGGTTCTAGCCGACTTCATTATAGCGTCTATAGTAGGTTGTACAAAATCATCATTTACTGCTATTTCAAAGCGCACCTTATTCAATAGATTAATGTTTGTAACATCACCTTTGTAGCTTTCTAGAAACCCCATTTGTTGCCCACAGCCTTTTACATGTGTAACGGTCATTTTGTATACCTGAGCCTCAAATAGTGCTGCCTTTACATCTTCTACAGCCTCTGGTCTAACTATTGCAATAACCAGTCTCATAAAATCCCCCCTTACAAGCTTTGTTCTGGATTAGCATCTATACGATGGAAAGTAAGGTCTGCTCCAAGCATTTCTTCATGCTGGGTTATTCTCAGACCAAAAATTAAATCAATTACCTTGTAGAGTATAAATCCTACAGCCAATGCAAAAACGAGGGCAAAGACTGACCCCACAAGCTGAGACAAGAAGCTCAAGTCGTATGCTCCCCCTAAGGCCTTTTTGCCAAATATTCCTGCAGCAATACCACCCCAGGTACCATTTACGCCATGTAATGGCCAAACCCCAAGAACATCATCAATTTTTAGTTTTGCTTCAAACTCAAATAGCTTAATAAATATAAAGCCTGCAACAGCGCCTATAAATATTGCGGCAATAGGATGTACCACGTCAGAGCCCGCACAAATTGCTATTAATCCTGCCAAAGCACCGTTGTGTGTGAAGCCTACGTCATTTTTTGAGAAAACAAGGCCTGCGATTGTTCCACCCACCATTGCCATCAATGAGTTAATAGCGACGAGGCCTGAGATGCCTTCTACCTTTTGCGCGCTCATTACATTGAAGCCAAACCATCCCACAATGAGTATCCAACTTCCCAATGTTAGAAATGGGATATTGCTTGGTCTAGTATTAAACTTTCCGGTAAATCTGCCACTTCTAGGTCCAAGTACAAGTATCGCTCCGAGGGCAATCCAACCCCCAAGAGAGTGAACTACCACTGAACCGGCAAAATCATGAAAGGGTGCTCCAAAGGTCTTTTCAAAAAAGCAACCTGCTTGCCCCATAAATGAGTTTTGTCCCCATACCAGACTTTCAAATAAGGGATATATTAATCCCCCAAGTAAGATAGCAGCTATTGTTTGAGTATAAAACTTCATTCTTCCAACTACACCACCTGAGATAATGGCCGGAATACAGGCTGCAAAGCCCAATAGGAAGAAAAAACGTACAAACTCAAAACCATTGTTTAAAGAGAATTGGGATACATTAGTGTATAGTACAATTCCATATGATACAGGGAAACCTATAAAAAAATAAGCGATTGTGGTAACAGACCAGTCAAAGATAATTTTATTAAAAGCATTAACTTGATTTTTTCGGCTGACGCTGCCAGCTTCCAGAAAGGCAAATCCTGCATGCATTGATAATATCATTATCGCTCCAAGTAACAAAAATAAAACATTTACTGAACTCATGAAAAGTCCCCTCCATTTTATGTAGGAAACACGTCATTGTATTTCTAATTGATTAAATAACAGAAAATATAAATCAGACAAAATAAAAAAGAGGTGAGCCCTCTTCTATTTCTTATTTCTGAAACAGAGCGTCATTGCTCAAAAGATTATTTTTAAGTTGTATATGAAACATATAGATTCTATTACAATGAAAGAATAAAATCAATACCTTTATATAAAAAAATATTACAGTTTTAACCATTTAAAACGTCATACGCCCTGATGCTTATATACATATTAATATCGTACTTAATTACGTATTAAAATTGTACTTAATTACGTATTAAAATTGTACTTATTTAAGTATTAAAATCGTTCTTATTTACATATTATAATCGTACTTTTTCATTAATAAAAAATGGTACCTATTTACATATTTTAAATCTATACTTGACCTATAGGTAATGTAAATATAAAATTAGAACTATACGTAAAAGTTAGAGAAATTGGGTCTAATATACAATAAATTTTGAGGTGATAATATTAAATGCAGAATAATGTATTAAACACTATCCTAAAAGACTTCGAAGTTGATAGTCAAAAAATGATTGATATAGCAATGCTATTTAAGGAAACTATGGAAAAAACTCTAGCAGGTGAGACAACCTGTTTAAAAATGCTTCCATCTTTTATTGGTAAACCCACTGGCAAAGAAAAGGGAACTTTTATGACCATTGATATGGGTGGGACTAACCTCAGATGTACTAAATTTTATATTGAAGACGGGACCTTCAAAAACCTAGGGGAAATCAAGTCAAAACTTATCAATAAGGAAAAGGATTATGATTTGACTAAGTCAGATACTACAGCAGAACAGCTATTTGGATTTATGGCTGATAGCATAAATTCTCTTATGGACGGAGAAGAAAAACTTTATTTGGGCAATACATTTTCCTTCCCTTGCAAGCAGTTGGGTATAAATGAAGCATATCTTATTTACTGGACCAAAGAGATTGCTACTACTGGCGTGGAAGGTTCAAATATAAATAAACTATTAGGGGATGCATTAAAGGCAAAGAATATTAACGTTGAGCCTGTTGCAATACTCAATGATACAGTTGGTACCCTTCTTGTTGCTATGTATAGTTATCAGGAAGCGGATATAGGCTCAATAATGGGCACTGGTCATAATACATGCTACCTTGATAAGAAACATCCTCTAAATGGCGGCAATATGATTGTTAATATTGAATCAGGCAATTACAATATTGGTCTACCTGTTACAAAGTATGATGAAATCATAGATAAGAATAGTCAGCTTCCAGGGGCTCAAATGCTTGAAAAAATGGTTTCTGGATATTATATGGGGTACCTTGTAAGGGAAATGTTGCTTGACCTATACAAGAACAATGAGTTGTTTTTAAATGCTGATATTGATACAAAGGAGTTTTTTAGTCAGAACTTCAATGCTCTTATGGTTGAAAACTTCATTCTTTATCCAACTAAGACCGAGGAGCAGTATTCATGCAGCAGAGAAGATGCAGAGATTATTAGGAAGGTTTCAATGGCTGTCCTGAAGAGGACAGTTCGTTTAGTTGCCTCATCATTTCTCGGTATTCTGTTCCATCAACATGGTGGTACAGATATAAATGAGAAGCATGTAATTGCCATTGATGGTACTATATATGAAAAGATGCCAAAGGTACATGAATTAATGGTTCAAGCGTTGCATGATGCTTTGGGCGATAAGGCAGAAATGATAGAAATCAAGCTTGTTAAGGATGGGTCAGGTCTAGGTGCTGCAATTGCTGCTGCTGTAGCCGTAACACAGTAATATCTATATAGAGAGGTGGTTTTTATGGCAAAAATATATGGCAGTCTTACTGAGCTTATTGGTAATACTCCGCTTTTAAAACTATCAAATTATAATAATCATTTTTCACCTAACGCTACTCTTTTAGCTAAATTAGAGTATTTCAATCCGCTTGGAAGTGTAAAAGACAGGATTGCTTATGCAATGATTAAGGATGCGGAGGACAAAGGTATATTGAATAAAGACTCGGTAATTATTGAGTCCACTAGTGGAAACACAGGTATAGGTCTTGCTTTTGTAGCAGCATCTAGAGGTTATAGATTAATAATTACCCTACCAGAAACATTCTCTCAAGAAAGAAGAAATATGCTTAAAGCATTAGGGGCAGAATTAATTCTTACCCCAGGGGCAGAAGGAATGCCTGGAGCAATTAAGAAGGCAGAAGAGCTTGCTGCTGAAATAAAAAATTCCTTTATGCCAAGCCAGTTCAGTAACCCTGCAAATCCTGAGTGTCATAGAGTGACCACAGCAATAGAGATATGGAATGACACCGATGGAAAAGTTGATATCATTGTTGGTGGAGTTGGAACAGGTGGCACTATTTCGGGAATAGGCAGTGCATTAAAAGAGAAAAATCCTTCTATTAAAATTGTAGCTGTTGAACCCTTTGATTCGGCTGTATTATCCGGAGGGACCAAGGGTGCACATGGATTACAGGGGATAGGTGCTGGGTTTGTACCAAAAGTATTTGATAGAAATGTTGTTGATGAAATTTTTAAGGTTAAAAATGATGAAGCATTTGAGGCTGCGAGAAAGATATCCAGATTGGAAGGATTACTAGTAGGAATTTCTTCAGGAGCTGCTCTGCATGCAGCTACCGAGATTGCAAACAGGCCGGAGAACAAAGGAAGCAATATAGTTGTTATATTGCCTGATACAGGAGAAAGATACCTTTCCACTACATTATTCAATAACGAGTAAGGCTATAAAACTTTTTGGTAAAGCACAGAATAATCTTAAGATATAATTATATAATGGCCACGAGTAGAAGACGCTATTTCTGTAGTGTCTAAAGCTGCTCGTGGCTTCTTATTGGCTCTATGTCAATTGTAAGCAGTTATTGTAAAGTAGCAATTTTAAAAGCAGTTATTGTAAAGTAGAAATTTGAAAGTAGTAATTGAATGAAGAAATTTATGTATCTACAAAAGTATCTCGTAAATACCGACAAGAAATAGAAGTACACCTGATATAAAAGTAGCATTTTGGCCTAAAAACTTTGATGCAAATCTTTTTCCAACAAAAGCTCCTATCCAAATTGTTAAAATACTAAAAACGACTACACACAGGCTAAGCACAAAAATATTTAAGCCTACCATTCCTGCCCCAAGTCCCGTACCTAAACAGTTTACTGCCAGTGCAATACCAAGCAATACTGATTCTTTTACAGATATATCCCCTGAGAAGTCCTTGTCTGCAATTGTAGGGTCTTCCATTATTGCTTTTAGATTTTCAACACCCAACTCATCTACGCTATGTGATTGGCTTGTTTTCTCCTTATCATGAAAATACTGGTACAATGTGTATGCTCCCATAATACTTACAATGCTACCTCCAATAGCATTGCCTATATATGAAGGCATAATGTTTGAAATAACATTTCCCAGAGCAGCGGATAAAAGGGTTGCAATACCTGAGAATACTGCGATTGCTAAGTTTGATTTGAATGGAACGTTTATTTTTCTTGCCCCATATGCCAAGCCAATTGCCATATTATCTAGATTCGGGGCAATACAGAGCAAAAAAATCGATAAAAAAAGCACTACCTATCACCTCACCTGTTTAGTATATTTACAGGTGAGGAAATATGTGCTTGTCATTACAAATGATTAAAAAGAAGCTGATTAAGTTTCAGTCCTTGTCTTTCTCTTTTTCTTTAGATTTATCCTTATTCTTATCGTTATCCTTTTCTTTAGCCTTATCCTTTTCCTGCCGTTCAACTTCTAGCTTTTGTCTATCCAACGTCGATAGAACCTTCTCTGCAACAATTCTATAAGCATTTGCCTGACTGGTTAACTGAAGGGCAAATTGGCGTAAATCAGATTCATAATTATCCTCAGCAGTCTGACTTAAAATTGTTAAAAGTTTGTCTGAAACCTCTAGAAAGGCCTTATCTTGGAGCTTACCAAACTCATCATAAAATGACTTATAATTATCGTCATCGACATATTCATTTAGAGAACCTGCTATAAGGGGAATGGGCAAGACATTTTTTAAAAGGGACATAATATATAACGTAACAAGGTGGCTGCGATCGTATTTTTTATTGACTGGTCTTTTTACATAACCTTCCTTTACGTAGTTGTTAATCATACTTGATGTAATATATTTGTTTTTTGCATCTCCATCGTCAAATAGCTTAAGTAGTCGTTCTAGGTATGTTACTACCTGATCCATATAAAGTTCGATTGTAGGGAACTGATTCCAATCCTCAGTCTTAAAGTCCCTTAAAGATTCTGAGAAATCCGAAAGTATCTGTGTAATCTTTTCAGTATTTGTATTCATAATAATTTACCTCTCAATAATAGTAATACTAATTATATCATGCGTGCTTAATAAATTAAATATTACTTTAAATAAATACTTGACATATTAAACTAAATTATATAACATAGAGTTAACAACTAGATGTAATAAAAATAATTACTATGATAAATAATAATATTAACTTTTGACATATTTTTATGGAGGGAATTCTATGGAAGAGAAAACTATATCTTTTTGGGGAGATTCAATATTAAAGGGAGTAGTATTAGATGATAACGATGGAAAATATAAAGTGCTGAAGAACAATAGTATAAACGCTTTTGCGCAGAGAACAAATCTCAATGTAAAGAATAATGCTTTTTTTGGAATGACCTCAACTAAGGCACTAAACAGATTAACACTTTCATTAGAGAAAAATGCTGTTTCAAACGGCGATATAGTTGTCATTGAATATGGTGGAAATGACTGTGACTTCAATTGGAGTGAGGTTGCAAATGATCCTTTAGCACACCATAATCCCAAAACCCCAATTGAAAACTTCAAGACAACAATTCAGAGCATGATTAATAAGGTTAAGGAGAAGGGGGCTATACCAGTGCTTATGAATTTGCCACCGCTACATCCTGAACTTTACTTCAATTGGATTTCTAGAGGACTAAAAAAAGAAAATATCTTGCAGTGGCTAGGAGATGTTGCAAAGATATATCGTTGGCAGGAGGCCTACAACAATGCTGTTGAGTTTTTGGCAAGAAAGAATAACTGCAAGCTTATAAATGTCAGAGAGAGTTTTCTAGTATGCAATGACTATGAGTCGAATTTCTGTGCCGATGGAATTCACCCTAATGAAAAAGGGCATGAAAGAATACTTGAAGCAATGCTGATGCTTGAATTGTAAGAAACGCCTCCTATAACCTATGTTTATATAGATAGCAAGCTTATGCATAAATGGTGTATATAGATAGCATGGCGGTGCATAAATGGCGTATATAGATAGCATTGCTGTGTATAAATGATGTTTATAGATAGCATTGCTGTGTATTAATGATGGATATGGGAAGCCTTGCTGTGGATAAATTATGCGTATGACAGAGTAACGTGAACAAATAATGTTGAAGGCATTAATGCCAGTGCACTTATACCACTACTATGTACAGTACTGTGTGTAGGATCTCATAAACTTATGTATCAGAGAATATAATAAAAAGGGCTGACCTGTTAAACAAGGACAGCCTTACTTTTATGATAGAAGGTTTGTATAAAACACTTTACTACAAACGCTTAGCTACAAACACTTAGCTATAAACACACTAGACAGATAGCTCAGCTAGTTTTTGTTCTATTTTTTCTCTGGTAATATCGGAAAGGAAGGAAACCTTACAATAAAGTGCCTTATCTAGGGCCTCAAGAGCTTCATTTCTCTCACCTAAGGCTTCCATCAGCAAAGCATAGTCATAATACGCCTCAGGGAAGGTAGGTTTCATCTCTATGAGTTTATCAAAAATCTCTTTTGATTTGTCATACTCTCCAAGAAGGAAGTAGGTCTGTCCAAGGTTATCAAGTATGACTTGACCTGTTGAGTTATACTCATAAGCCTCGAGATTAAACTGTAGGGCTTTATCTAAATCACCGTTAATATTATAGAAATAACCTAAGCTTCCATACACATTGGTATTTTTGTATTTAGGGAGTATTTCTTCCAACAGAGAAATGGCTTTTTGCAAATCTCCCTTCTTCCAAAGTGCAAGAGCATAACTGCCCTTAGCGCTATTTCTCAAATTTTCAGGTAAGCTGTATGAAGCTATCTGCTTCTCGAAAATCTGCATAGATTTATCAATTTCGCCTGATTTAAGTAGTAAATATGCATAGGTGGTTACTGTTTGTGGTTTAGCACTCCCCGTTTCATATGCCTGTCCAAGGTGAAATAATGCTTTTTTAGTATCCCCTTTATTAAATGCGATATTGGCCTGTATATTATAGAGCTTTGCTTTTAGACTATTTAGTGACATAATGCACCTCCATTTTTTAATTATGTTTCTCGAATAAATCTGATTTTATAAAGTTAGGCAGATACTTTCTCCATATGGGTTCCTCTTCTGAATACTCTATATTGGATATCTTTTCATACAACCAGGAACGATCAAATGAGCTACCTTTTAAGTCAATATTAATAGTATTTTTCTGTGGAGTCAATAAGTTATGGCCATTAGACAGCACAGAATATGATATGCCCGATCTTTCCAATATTGTAGGTGAGATATCTAAAAATGATGCAACCTGTGTTGTCTCCACATACTGCTTATTGTCAGGAGTTACAATAAATAGCGGTACAAACTCTAAATACTTATCTCCATCAATAAATGAAGACTGGTAGAATTCAGGCTCATTTATATTGGGCGTATGGTCTCCAACAATAAAAATATAAGTGTTGGGGAATTTAGCTCTTATATTATTAACAAAATTCTTTAGACTTTCGTCAACATAACTCATACTATTATAATAGTTCATAACTATCTCGTCTTCAATATCATCAAAGCGCGGATTATTATAATAATTTCTACTACTCTCAAAAGGTCCGTGGCTTGTCATAGTTATAACATATGAGCAAAATGGTTGTTTTGTCTGCTGCATTTTATTAAATGCAAAGTCAAATACCTTATGGTCGGGAGCACCCCAACCCTCATCTTCAAACTTCATAGACTTAATATCATAAAACTTATTAAACCCCATTTTATGGAAAGATATATCTCTGTTGTAAAAGGTACCTACGTTACCATGAAAGGCCATCGTTTCATATGACGCATTCTTAAGCTTTGAAACAAAGGAATTGCTATGTGAATACGTTGAAAGCTTAATAGCAGGGAATGAATCAAGAGGTTGTATGCTATTGATGATAGAAAACTCTGTGTCTGAGGTACCGCCACCCTGGTGATAACTTAAGGTATATGGATAATAGACACTAGTTTCCATTAGTCCAGCAAGAAACGGCATCACATATTGGTCATTATACTTCTGTTTGACTATATTTGAATCCATAGACTCTACCTGAACTATCACAAAATTTGGTGCTTTTTGTACTTGATTATTGGTCAGAGCAGATAGGTTCTCATTGCTTTTTTGTATTTGTCCATACTCAAACTGCTCAATAAGCTTTTCTTCACTATAATTCTTAAATATATTAATGGCCGCATTTATTGTTGTACCATAGCGCTCTACAATTTTTGACTCCCCAGAATATCTATCCCCCATAAAATCATTAATTGACTTATTGTTACTAATATTAATTCCTTCTGTTATGGTTAGACAAATTAAGCATAAAGCTATTACTGCATATCTAATTTTTGACTTACGTATCTTTTTTACCTCGGGCGTATAATATTTTATAAGCAAATAAATAATAACAGGAACGTCCAAAAATACTATCAATAGCTGTGCACTCTTTGGGTTTGCAAGGTGAGTAGCTGATATAGCTGCCTCTTTGAATAAAGAAAACCATTGCATAATATGCAAATAGCTATGGTAATACAAGTAATATGAAATGTTTGTAAACATATATATACCTTGTGCTAATAATAATATTGCAAACCATACCCTTGAACAGAAGCCTAAAACAAAAAGGAGTATTATTGTACTAGTTATAAGCACAAACCAGAATTTATACGTAAAAATATCGCTATTTGCCTGTGGGAGCAGAAAAACATTATAAATTACTGTTTTTAGAGTATTCAGAAGTATAAAAATTATAATTGCAATTAATGATTTAACAAAATTTTTGTTTGAAAAAGCTGTTGTTATCTTGTTTACAAGTATAGTAAGAAAATCTTTCATGAATATAAATAACCGTCCTTATTTGAGTTTATACATCAAGTCCATTGTGTTTTTATACGATTGTTTTACCTTTAGGGCATTTCCGGAGTTAATATAATCTGCTTTAAAATCACTGCTTGGTATTGGCAGTATTCTAAATACCGGCTTCCCACTTACATAATACTTATCAAGCCAGGTGGGTATATGGTTGATTGTTTTAATGGATACTTTGTTATTAGTATCCTTTTCAATAGTTAACTTAACTATTACCCCATCTTCAGTATATATCTTGTTTGGTCTATTGCCAGTATCTGTTCTTCTATATCCTGACACTATATTACCCATAGAGTATATTACATATTTGTTTTGTCCATTGATCTTCATTACTTCAGATTTTTGTACTACATGGGGGTGCGAACCCAAGATAATATCTCCACCCCATTGGAAAATCTTTTTAGCCAATGTGGTTTGATATGTACTTGGTTGTCTTTGGTACTCATTACCCCAATGCATAATTACGATTACGGCATCTGTGCCCTGTGAACGGACACTTTGAATATCCTTTTTAATCTGTGCTTCGTTTATAGGACTTAAATGTTGTTCCTTGGTTTTTTGGCTAAGCTTGGAGTCATTACTGTTAAATGCATATGTGTAAGCTAGAATACTTACCTTTATACCATTGATTTCCTTGGTAACATACTTGTTTTTACCGTCGATAGAACTACCTACATTTGTCATTCCATTTTCTTGAATCTGCTTTATTGTTCTGGTGAGTCCTGCCACGCCTCTGTCCAAACAGTGATTATTTGCAGTAGACAGCACATCAAAGTCGGAAGCAGCAAGGGCCTTCAATAATTCATCTGGAGTATTGAAAGAGGGATAAGAGGAATAAACCGCCTTTAATCCAGCTGTCACAGTCTCAAAATTTCCTATTACCAAATCACTGCCTTTTAACTCTGGAGCTATGTATTTGAAACAATCACTAAAATCGTATGTCTTTGTTTTTGTATTATATGCCGCATTTAAGTTATCCTTATGAGTCATTATATCGCCAACTGCTGTAATTGTGATTGTTTTGACTTTGTCTTCTATATCTACCGCAGGAGGTGTAACTACATCTACTGAACCACCGGAAGTAATTGCAGAGCTTGAGGTTGTAGTATTGCCTGGTGAGCTTTTAGTATCGTTTGCTGGGCTTGCAGTATCTTTTGTTGGGCTTGTAGTATTGTTTGAAATATTGTTTTCAGTATCGTTTGCTGGTACAGTTGATTCTGCTTGGGAGACTACTACTCTGTTTGCAGTTGCTGAGGCGGTATATGCCCTAACTTCGCCGCTAACTGTCAATGCTAAAAGTAGTATGCAGCACATTATACTAAGAACTGAAAAGGTGCACTTAAAAGTGTGTACTCTATTACTTTTCATTATGTAAAACGTCCTTTCATTCATATCTCAATATGTCATGACAATTCATAAATATCACATTAAAATCATGTATTAATAATATATCATAAAAAGGCCTCGGTGGATTACAATTTTATGACGAAGTTATATGAAATTATAGGATTTTTATATAATTTAAGTGATAGTAAAGAATACTACAATGGTTAAATTGATAACTTTAGGGTAATTAATAAGTATACAAATAGTAAAATTTATATAGTTTTTTGGTATAATGTTATTAATAAATTACTTTTACACATTAATAACACTAATATCTATAATACAATCTTGTTTGTAAGTTATTTTGCGATTATATAAGAGAGGAGTTTGATATTTATGGGAAATAAGACAAATCGTGCAATACTCATAGTATTAGACAGTGTTGGTATAGGGGAGTTGCCTGACGCAGCTGATTTTGGAGATGTGGGTAGTAATACTCTGGGAAACATTGTGAAGAAATGTGGAGGTATTTCACTACCAAACCTAAGTAAGCTAGGGCTAGGCAAGATAGATGGGATTAATTATCTGCCAGTACCTGAGCAGGTTAATGGCAGCTATGCAAGGATGGCTGAAGTGTCAAATGGTAAGGATACAATTACAGGACATTGGGAGTTGGCAGGACTGCAGCTCAACAAGCCTTTTCCGACATATCCTGATGGTTTTCCTCAGGAGGTTTTGGATGAATTCACAAGGTTTACTGGAAAGGGTGTATTAGCAAATTGTGCAGCATCAGGTACTGAAATTATCAAGCAGTATGGTGAGGAACATATGAAGACAGGCAAGTTAATAGTATATACCTCTGCTGATAGCGTTTTTCAGATAGCCGCACATGAAGAGATTGTGCCGATAGATGAACTCTACAAAATATGTCAGATTGCCAGAGACATGCTAAAGGATGAGCACATGGTGGGCAGAGTAATAGCAAGGCCATTTGTTGGTGAACCAGGTAATTTTACACGCACATCTAACAGAAGGGACTACTCTGCTGCGCCTGCTAGCGATACAATACTTGATAAGCTGAGCCAAAAGGGGTTAGACGTTATAGCTGTTGGAAAAATAGAGGATATTTTTTCAAAGAAGGGAATTACAAAAGCAGACCACACCAAGAGCAATATGCATGGTGTTGATATGACGATTGATTTCATGAAGCAGCAGAACAGTGGATTAATATTTACTAACCTGGTTGATTTTGATATGCTCTTTGGACATCGTAATAATGCGCAAGGCTATAAAGAGGCTCTCGAGGAATTTGATAAACGTTTGCCTGAAATAATTGGTGCTATGAGAGAAGACGATGTACTAATTATCACTGCTGACCATGGCTGTGATCCTACAACTGAAAGTACTGATCATTCCAGAGAGCATGTTCCTCTGCTTATTTATGGTAACAACATAAAGAGTGATGTCAACCTTGGCACAAGAAAAACTTTTGCTGATGTTGCAAGTACTTTGGCGGAAATGTTTGGAGTAGAGAATGTTTTCCCTGCTACAAGCTTTTATTCAGAAATAGTTAAGTAAAGATAGCGTTTAATCAAAATATAGTTAAGTAAATACAACATTTATAAAGATATTTATATATTTTGATATCAAAATATTATACTATTGTAGTACAACAAAAAATCTCTTAAACTTGGTTTAGGGGATTTTTTCATATAGAAGCTTTAAAGGGGGAGAGATACTTGTCAAAAATGATAATGGTTACAGGAGGGGCAAGAAGCGGAAAGAGCACCTATGCAGAAGCTATTGCAAAAAGTTTGGGAGATAACATATTATACATTGCTACAGCAAAGAGAACAGATGATGAAATGATTTTGAGAATAAATAAGCACATCGAGCAGAGACCTTCCAACTGGCGGACAATTGAGGCTTATAGAGGCTTTGATACCATACTTTCCAAATATATAGATGGTATAGATGGCGTACTACTCGATTGCATAACTATAATGACAACAAATCTAATGCTAGACTGCCCCGAGGTATATGATTGCACTATGACGCAGTGGGATGATTTGACCAAGGAGCAGGTTCAAGAGGTAGAAAACAATATACATAAAGAAGTTCAGGCATTAATAAATTTTGCAAAAAGTAGTGAGCCTTCATTCATTTTTGTAACTAATGAAGTGGGACTTGGACTTGTCCCAGAGTATAAGATGGGACGGGATTTTCGCGATATTGCAGGACGGGTCAATCAGATGCTTGCTAAGGCTTGTGATGAGGTTTACTTTTGCGTATCGGGTATTCCAATGAAAATTAAATAGTATCAATAAATAGTATCAATAAATAGTATCAATAAGTAGTTTTAATATGATAACAGGATTAAAATTACGATGCTAGAAAAATAAAATTCTTTAGTCAAAAGGGAGTAATAGCACCATGAAAGTATTAGGCAAGCTGATTTTAATGCTTCAGTTTTTTACCAGAATACCTATTAATATCAATGTGAAGGCTTCTATGGAGGACTTTGCCAAAGGGCTGATTTATGCACCCGTTATTGGACTTTTAATTGGACTGATATTAGCTGCAGTGTCATATGGATTATCCTTCATACTTCCGGCTTCAGTGTCCGCTGTATTAATCATTGTTATTTATATTATTGTTACGGGGGGCTTGCACCTAGACGGTTTAGGTGATACCTTTGACGGAATATTTTCAAATAGGCCTAAGGATAAAATTCTCGAAATAATGAGGGATAGCCGTGTTGGAACAAATGCTGTCCTTGCAGTGTTTTGTGTGTTATTGGTAGACTTTTCTGTATTGTCACAGCTGTATTCTGATAAATACTTTCTCTTTATCTTAGCATTTATGCCAGTAGCCGGTAGAATAGGTTCAATACTAGGTGCCTCAGTATCTGTCTATGCCAGAGCAGGGGAGGGACTTGGGAAATCCTTTATAGACTATTGCGGCAAAAAAGAGTTTTTGAAAGGCCTGCTAATATACTTACTAATTTCAGCAGGACTCTTTGCTTGTGGTTTTGAATTTAATGTAAAGATGGTTATACTTTTAGCAATTCCTCCTATTTCAGCCGTATTAATGGTCAAGGCACTTTCTAGAAAAATAGGTGGAGCTACAGGGGATATACTAGGAGCAGTATGCGAGCTGAACCAAACAGTGTTTTTGCTGTGTGCTTGTGCACTAATATAGTGGAGTAGAGCATATACCAACAGCTATTAAGGCTGTCTTGGGCTGTGCTGTTTACTAAGATAGAAATTTAAAAAACCTTCAAATTGATGTTAAGACATTAACTTGAAGGTTTTATATGAAAAACTAAATTACCTAATAAAACATATGCGAGATATTCATATCAAAAACTCTTTGATAGCTAAAACGATAACAACAACTTACCCTCTATCAAAGAAGGGGCTCTTGCCACTTACACTGAGTGGAATCCCATAAGCCAGTTTTATATCCGGCCCCAAAATGCCCATATCTACTACAGCTTTACCTACCGAGAACATTATTCTATTATCAATTCTATTGTCCATCTCAACAGACGCTGCACTACCGACAGCTATGCCAAGGTCTGTTGTATTAAATACACAAGGTGTATCAGGATTTTTGGCCTTTTCAGCACAGTTTTCATAGCCACACCAACCGCAAGAAGGTAATCCAAATGACTTTATCTTGGTACCTATAACGAACAATGCCTGACTCGCTATGACGTTCCCTGCATCTCTTAGAAAAAACTTTGGAGAGCCTTTTTGCACCATCTGCGTCATATGATTAGCCAAGGAAACTAACTCTGGACCTGTCAAAACAGCTATTTCAAGATTGTCCACACCTTTGGCCTTTGGTGCAGTTCTTGCCGCTATAGCCATCTTATTTGCTACCGAGAGCACTTCTTCCAAACGTACATCCTCTTCTTTAATTAAAGCCATTGTAACACCCCTCTTTTCGAATGAACAATCTTAAGGCATGTCACTATAAAGATAGTCTTATTTTTTTGACCATGACAATACATTCTATTACATTTTTTAACAAATAGCTACTCAAACATCATACAATCTATATAGTAATCATTAAATGACTTTGATGCAGAAAGTTCGATATATTCAATACTTCTACTTATGTCTACAGACTGCTGCAAATAATCGTCAGAGAGTAGGGCATATTGTGCACCTTGTCCTGCAGCATTTCCAACTGACTTAATCTTATTCTTTAACTGTGAAGGAATAAGCCCTATTTTTACAGCGCTGTCTTTATTAATATAGCTTCCAAAACCACCCGCTAGATAAACATTTTCGATATTATCATAGCTAATTCCTGCTTGTTCAATCAATACCTCAATACCTGCAGCAATTGCGGCCTTTGCATTCTGCAATTCTCGAATATCCTTCTGAGTAATATAAATATCCTTATCAATGTGAAAGGAGAATTGTCCATCAGTTTTACCTATACGTTCCGTGAGAGAACCTAATTCAGGCTCGCTAGCTTCCCACTTGTGATTAATCCTACCAGTTTCGTCTATTAAGCCTATCTCAAGAAGCTGTGCAACAGCATCAACTACACCTGTTCCGCATATTCCTATTGGCTCAGTACCACCGATTGTAGTATAAGAAAGTCCTTTTACCAGTGAAATACTATTTATAGCACCATAGACACTTCCTATACCGTTTCTTATATTTGCACCCTCAAAAGCAGGACCTGCTGCTGAAGAGCAGCTATACATGAAGGAATTGTTGCCCAGTACAATTTCACCGTTTGTACCGATATCAATGAGTAGCGAGATGGAACTGTTTTTGTGCATCTGTGTTGCCAGCACAGCACCAACTGTATCAGCCCCTATATAGGCAGACACGCTTGGCAAGATAAATGCGGTTGCGAATTCATTCGTGCACAGTCCGAGCTTGCGAGCAGAGAGTGTCTGCATGGCAGTAAAAGCAGGAATGAATGGGGCGTTTGCGAGGTTCCTTGCCGATACATTAAGCAGAAAATGTAGCATGGTTGTATTTCCAACCAGTGCTATAGAATATACATCATCAAAGCATATTTTAGCTTTTTTACAAAGTTCATTAATACTGTCGTTAACTGCTAAAACAATACCTTCATTTAGATCATCCTGACCGCCAATATCTTCAATAGAGTGCTTTATTCTCGATATTACATCTGACCCAAATATTTTTTGAGGATTGAGCAGAGAATGAACCCCAACTCTTGATCCCGTTTTGCAATCAAACAAATAAGTGGCAATCGTCGTAGTACCAATGTCCACAGCTACACCATATAAATTGTTGGAGGTGTTTTTACCTTCAATGCCTGTTATTTTGTTCCCGTATTTTATCAATGTTATGCCGTAGTCGCTATCACGTAGCAATACAGGCGCCCTTCTTATCAACTCCAGAGGCAAGTTATCCACCTTCGCTGCTTTAAGAATCCTATCAGCATCGCTGAGC
>JAEZFR010000245.1 GCA_023417285.1 Bacillota bacterium | reverse complement strand
GTGCAGAGCTGCAGAGCAAAAGTACTCAATTCGTGTTATCCCTGTCAAATCCTCTGGTTTTTCAGGAACAAAGGTTATGGGATACAAGCTTGCGTGTGACGCTCTCATGTCGTTAATCAAGCCCCATAAAGTAGTAAATAAAACCCCGGGAATTAATATTCTTGGCGACTTTAATCTAGCTGGAGAGCTATGGATAGTCAAGGAATACATGAAAAAAATAGGTGTCAAGGTTGTTTCTTCCATTACCGGAGATTCAAGTTACCAGGAACTTTTGAAGGCTCCATCTGCAACTCTTAATGTAGTACAATGTGCCGGCTCCATGACATATCTGGCAAAGAGAATGGAGGAGGAACTGGATATACCGTTTATAAAGGTCAGCTTCTACGGTATATACGATACCATTGATTCCATAATGAAAATAGCATATGCAACTAAGGATGAATGTGTTATCTCTTCGGCCAGAGACTTGTGTCAAAAAGAAAAGATTATGGCTGAGAAGTTTATAGAAGGCTACCGTGATAATTTTACGGGCAAGAAGGCTGCTATATATGTTGGTGGCGGCTTCAAGGCAATTTCCCTAATAAGACAGTTTAATGAGCTTGGAATTAAGACCGTTCTAGTCGGAACGCAGACTGGCAAAAAGGAAGATTATCAGATTATAGAAAGCATTGTTGATAAGGATACCGTTATTCTCGACGATGCGAATCCTGCCGAACTAGAGGCGTTTATAAAGGATAAGGGGGCTGATATTTTGGTAGGGGGTGTAAAAGAAAGACCGCTTGCATATAAGCTAGGTATTGCTTTTTGTGATCACAATCATGAGCGAAAACACCCCTTAGCTGGTTTTGAGGGCATAAGAAATTTTACCTCCGAGATTAATCTTTCAATCAACAGTCCTGTTTGGCAGCATATACAAAATAATGCATAGAAAGAAGTGAGGATAGTGGAAGGAAATATCGTAAACCTAAATATTAATCCATGTAAGATGTGTATGCCAATGGGGGCTGTAAGTGCATTTTATGGTATTCGTAAGTGTATGACCATATTACACGGCTCGCAAGGCTGCAGCACATATATCAGGCGACACATGGCAACTCATTATAACGAACCTATTGACATTGCCTCCTCTGTTCTTACAGAGCACGGAACTGTATATGGCGGAGAAGACAATCTTATAAAGGGTATTAAAAATCTGATTAAATTGTACTCACCCGAGGTAATAGGTGTGGCCACTACTTGCCTAGCAGAGACTATCGGAGAGGATATCAGCAGAATCATTAATAATTTTCTTGAAACAAATACCGATTGTAATGTTACCATTATACCTGTACAGACTGCAGGCTATGGTGGAACCCAGTTTGAAGGTTATTGGGCGGCTCTTAGGGCAATTATTGGAAATGTAAAAATGGATACCACCCCAAATGATAAAGTAAACATTATTACCTCCCTGCTCTCTCCTGCCGATACGCGCTATCTAAAACAGCTGCTAGAAATGTTTGAAATAGACTATATACTTTTGCCCGATATATCCGAAAACCTAGATGGAGAGCATCGAGAACAATATCAAAGACTACCTTCCTCCGGAACACCAATTGCTGAAATCTCAAAAATGGCAGGAGCAAAAGCAACCATAGAGTTAAGCACCTTTGTGGAAGAAAAGTTATCGCCAGCCAAATACCTGAGTGATATTTACAATGTTCCTTATATAAAATTAAATCTGCCAATAGGTATCAGAGATACCAATGCACTAATAGAGCAGCTATGCATCATATCTGGCAAACCTATCCCTGAATCAATAAAAAAGGAAAAGGGACGATACTTAGACGCTATGATTGACTCCCACAAGTATAATGGTGAGGGTAAAGCAGTTGTCTATGGTGAACCTGATTTTGTTTATTCTATGGTAAGACTATGCTGTGAAAACGGAATAATGCCGGTGGTGGTCGCAACGGGCTCCAACTGTCCACACCTTGGATATAAGGCAATTGACGAAATAGTAATGGTTACTCAGAAAGCGGATAGCGATAAATATGTTATTCTCAATGATACCGACTTCCTTAATATTCAAAACTATGCTCTTGAGCACGGGGCCAATATAATGATTGGAAGCTCTGATGCACGCAGGATAGAAGAAAAGTATAGCATTCCGCTTGTTAGGTGCACCTTTCCAATACATGACAGAGTTGGTGGACAAAGAATACGCACCTTGGGGTATGAGGGTTCACTACAATTGTTGGATAGCATAACCAATAAGCTGCTAGAAATAAAAGAGGGCTTCAGAGAGCGTATACATAAGCAATTCTTTGCAGAAAGAAATTCCACCGATATGTCCCATAGTATAGCAGCCAAAACGTCAAAACATCCCTGCTACAGTAAAGATGCTCACAACCATGCCAGGATGCACCTACCAGTTGCACCTAAATGCAATATAAGCTGCAATTACTGTGTAAGAAAGTACGACTGTCCAAACGAGAGCAGACCTGGGGTAGCATCAGAGATATTAAGTCCGGAAAAGGCACTAGAGAAATTCATAGCGGTTAAACAGAGAATGCCCAATTTATCTGTTGTGGGAATTGCAGGACCAGGCGATGCACTTGCTGATTGGGAAAAAACTAAAAAGACTCTATCGCTCATAAGAAAGGCTGACCCCAATATTACGTTTTGTCTGTCAACCAATGGATTAATGCTTCCCTTCTATGCAAACGAGATTGTGAAACTAGGAGTGTCGCATGTAACTGTTACTATAAACGCAATAGATACTGCTATTGGCGCAAAGATTTATAAGCACATTGATTATTTGGGTACCACTTATACAGGAGAGACTGCTGCTACAATTCTTCTGGCAAATCAGTTAGCAGGATTGAAGCTACTGTCTTCAAAAGGGGTTGTGTGTAAGGTAAACACTGTTTTACTTACAGGTATTAATGATACGCATGTTGAAGAGGTTGTAAAAAAGGTGAAGGAGCTAGGCTGCTTTGTTTCAAACATAATGCCCCTTATTCCAGTCAAAGGCAGTGTCTTTGAGAATCTTCCTCTTGTCAGCAACAAGGAGCTTCATAAGCTAAGAAAAAAATGTGGTGAACACCTCAATCAGATGTACCATTGCAGGCAGTGCAGAGCTGATGCGGTAGGTACCCTGGACATGGACAGTTCTATTGAATTTAGAGGCTGCGGTAACAACACAGGTTGTGGTAGTAGTAGCAATAATATAAACTCTAGCACTAGTAGTAGCACTAACAGCAGCTGCGTCGGCTCGGACAGTAGCACTAACAGCAGCTGTGGTTCGAGCGGCACTTGTAGCCCAAGTGGCACCTGCGATTCTATCAGCACTTGTACTTCTAGCACCATTTGTAATGCAAACACCAACAGCAGTAACCCTTGCAATACTAATAGCGATGCCTCTTGTAATACTAATAGCGATGCCTCTTGCAACACTAATGGTGGTGCCTCTTGCAATACTGATGCTGCTTCTAAACATCTCAGGTTTGCGGTATTTTCTAAAAGCGGCCTGCTGGTTGATCAGCACTTTGGGCACGCAACTGAGCTATATATATATGAATTAAAAGATGGTGAAGCAGCATATGTAGAAAAGCGCCAGGTAAAGAAATATTGCACAGGTTCAGAATGTGATGATGATGAGGGAAAAATTGATAGCTTAATAAGAGCGGTAGCCGACTGCAATGGTATATTGACTCTCAGAATAGGAGATGCCCCTAGCAAAAGGCTTGCAGAAGTAGGGATTGAGGTCATAACAACCTATGATACTATTTCAGAAGCTGTAAAGAAAGCAGCGTTCTCAATGTCCGATAATAGTAAGAAGTGTGTATTGCAATAATAACAAGGTGTATAGCAATACAAAATCAGGGTGTATAGCAATACAAAATCAAGGTGTATAGCACTACAAAATCAATGTATTTAACACAACAGAATCAACACATATAATGCAAAAACAAGGTTAAAAACATGAAAGGGGTAATAATTATGAAAATAAAAAATCATATTTTAGTGTGCACTAGTTGTAGAATTAATGGTCAGCAAAAAGGCTATTGCTTTCAAAAGGACTCGGTAAAAATAATCAATAAGTTTATGGAAGAGATTGATGACAGAGATTTAAGCGGTGATGTACTTGTATCTAATACAGGCTGCTTCGGAATATGTGAAAAGGGTCCTGTAGTAGTGATCTACCCAGAGGGTGTCTGGTACGGAAATGTTTCGGTTGATGATGTTACAAAGATAATGGACGTACACATCGAGGGTGGCGGCAGAGTTAAGGAGCTGCTTATATAACTATTCATCAAAGTGAGGTGAATTAATGATTAGAATAATTGACAAAACACTCGTTTCTATAGACCCCTTGCTAGTCAATAGTAGTCAGGTTGCCAGCTACTGTGAAAAGATAGTACAAATAGGGGTTAAAACAATTGAACTCCCTGTGGCCTTACTCAATAGGATTGAATGCCTGCCGGATGGAATCAATTATGTTTTGTCTGTTAACACACCCCATGAAGCAGCAAAATATCCTAGATTCAATCATTTTGTATTACGACACGGAAATTATCCTGTAGATGACAACTTTACATATGAATTTCAGGTGAATGATATCCGTGAGATACACAATCTAAGGCAATATTCAAACGTTGAGAATGTCCGTATTACAGGTTTAGACGATCTAATGTGCCACGATTACTCCCATTATATGGATATTATTAGGCATACATTCTCAGGACGGATTGAGTTATGTCCTCAAAATAGCCACTATTGTGCAACTGCAATAGCTACTCAGTGGATTCTTCAAGGAAACACAGATGTAGTTTGCAGTTTTGCAGGAATAGGAGGCTTTTCTGCAATAGAAGAAGTAATTATGGCCTTAAGAATTAACTCAAGATATAAGCCCAATCAAGACTTGAGTATATTTCAAGACATAAAAACGCTTTTTGAGGCTATGACGGAAAAATTTATCCCCGAAAACAAACCAATAATCGGAAGCAGAATTTTTATGGTGGAAGCCGGCGTTCATGCAGACGGGGTTAGAAAGAACCCACTGACATATGAACCCTATAACCCTTCTATAGTTGGTGCACAGCGTTCCCTAATAGTAGGAAAGCATTCAGGAAAATCAGCTATTACATTAAAGTTGATAGAGCTAGGAATAGATACCAAGTCTCTCAATATATGCGATGTTCTAGAGCAGGTAAAAGAAAAAAGCATATTTTGGGGCAGAAGTCTATCTGATACCGAACTTATTGAAATAGTAAAGGAGGTACAATATGCTAAAGCAAAAGAGATATATAGTTGATACAACCTTGCGAGATGGCGAGCAAAGCCCAGGGTTTGCATTCTCACCCTATCAAAAAGTCCAAATAGCACAGTTGCTAGACTCTCTTGGCGTTGTGCAGATTGAGGCTGGTATACCGGCATTGGGCAAATGTGAAAAGGAATCAATCTATAAAATGATGCAGCTTAAAAAGAGCTGCAGGATATCTGCATGGAACAGGATGAGTCTGGGAGATATAAATCATTCAATAGAATGTTGCCCTGATATTATTCATATTTGTGTCCCTGTATCATATATACAGATTTATTCAAAGCTACGAAAAAATAAGGTGTGGCTTATTAACCAGCTAAAAGAATGCGTTAGCTTTGCTATGGAAAAGGGGTTTGCGGTGTCAGTAG
>JAEZFR010000077.1 GCA_023417285.1 Bacillota bacterium | reverse complement strand
GTATAACAATGCTGATATCAAATTCCCCTACATAAAAAATGAAGAGGGGGAAGAAGTTGAGGTTACAAAGGGTAGATATGTCTCATTCCTAGAAAGCAAGGATAGAAGAGTTCGTGAAGATGCGTTCAAGGCGGTTTACAGCACCTACTCAAAAATGAAAAACACCCTCGCTACTACTCTTACCGGTAACGTAAAAAGGAATAAATTCTACGCTACGGTGAGAAAATATCCTTCCTGCTTAGCTGCCTCGTTGGATAATGATAATATATCAACAGAGGTATACGACAATCTTATCGAGACGGTAGGAAAAAATCTTCACCTCTTAGATAGATACTTAAAGCTTAGAAAAAAGGTTCTAAAGCTACCTGAGTTACACATGTACGACCTGTATGTTCCCATTGTAGAGGAGTTTGACAAGAAGATTCCCTACGAAGAAGCAAAGTCCATGGTCATTGAAGGGTTAAAGCCACTCGGAGAGGAGTATAGCACTTACTTGAAAAAGGGACTTGAATCAGGTTGGATAGACGTTTATGAGAATGAGGGTAAAACCAGTGGTGCATATGCGTGGGGCTCTTATAAGACCCATCCATACGTCTTGCTAAACTATCAAGACACCATAAATGATGTGTTTACACTAGCTCATGAAATGGGCCATGCGCTGCATTCTTATTACACCAATATGTCTCAGCCATATGTATACTCTGAATACAAAATATTTGTTGCAGAGGTAGCTTCAACCGTAAATGAATCACTATTGATGTGCTACCTTCTCCCAAGAGCTCAAAGCAAGGCAGAGAAAGCGTATCTTCTCAATCATTATCTAGAAGAGTTCCGCGGAACAATGTTTAGACAGGTGATGTTTGCAGAGTTTGAGAAAAGCATACATCAAAACATAGAACAAGGTGAGGCCCTAAATGCGGACCAGCTATGTGATATATACTATAAGCTTAATGAGAAATTTTTCGGAGAAACAGTCTGCATTGATAAGGATATTGAGATGGAATGGTCAAGAATTCCTCATTTCTACTCTAGTTTCTACGTATACAAGTACGCTACCGGCTTCTCTGCTGCAACTGCAATTGCCAAAAGCATTTTATCTGAAGGACAGAGTGCTGTTGATCGTTATATGCAATTCTTAAAGAGCGGGGGCTCCAATTACCCACTAGAGCTATTGAAGCTTGCGGGTGTTGATTTATCAACACCAAAGCCCGTGCAAGATGCTCTGGATGTTTTCAAAGAAACCCTTGATGAGCTTGAGGCCCTGTTAGAGAGCTAGTTTTTGACTTTTAGCTAAGTATTAAAGTTATTTGATAATTCATATGCATCAAATACTTTAATGAGGCTAACTTATGAAATGTAGAACTATGCTTAAACTACTAAAATTACTGTAAAAACCATATTACTTACCACAAGGAGGACAATATAATGAACGACCCACGTATTGAAAAACTTGCAGAAAATCTAATTAATTATTCCTGTGAGTTAAAAAAGGGAGAGAAAATATTTATAGAAAATATAGGCGCCGAAGTTCCGCTAACAAGAGCATTAATCCGTCAAGCCTACAAGGTAGGAGCAATCCCATATCACTCAATAAAGAACCCCGAGCTACAGAGAGTTCTTTTAGAACAGTGCACAGAAGAGCAGCTAAAGGACATGGCGCGTTATGAGTTGGAAAGAATGAAGGATATGCAGGCATATATAGGAATTCGCGCTGGCGATAATGTTAGTGAATTAGGAGCAGTTCCTCCCGAAAAAATGAAGCTATATATGTCTCTGTTTATGACACCTGTTCATTCTATGCAGAGAGTTGCACATACAAAGTGGTGTATTTTGAGGTACCCTACACACTCCATGGCTCAATTGGCAAACACCCCAACTGAATACTTTGAGGATTTCTATTTCAATGTATGTAATCTTGATTATAGTAAAATGTCAAAGGCAATGGATCCTCTAGTTGAAGCTATAAATAAGGCTGACAAGGTGAGAATCACAGGCAAGGATACCGATCTTACATTTTCTATTAAGGGCCTAAATGGCATTAAGTGCGATGGTAAGATGAACGTCCCGGATGGAGAAGTTTTTACAGCGCCTGTAAAGGATTCTGTTAATGGTGTAATAAGCTACAATTGCCCTGCTGTCTATCAAGGAGTTACCTTTGAAAACATCCGCCTTGAATTCAAGGATGGGAAGATTATCAACGCTACTGCAAATGACACTGAGAGAATAAACAAGATATTTGATACCGATGAAGGTGCAAGGTATGTTGGAGAGTTTGCTATAGGTGTAAATCCTTATATAGAAACCCCTATGAAAGATACCTTGTTTGATGAAAAGATAAAAGGTAGTATTCACTTCACACCAGGCAGCTGCTACGACGAGTGTTCAAACGGTAATAAATCCTCCATCCACTGGGATTTAGTGTTCATACAGCGTCCCGAGTATGGTGGTGGAGAGCTTTGGTTTGATGACACCTTGATTAGAAAGGATGGACTGTTTATTCCAAAGGAATTGCAGGGCCTAAATCCTGATAACCTTAAATAACCAAGCTTCTTTAAGGTAATTATTAAATATAAAAGTGCTGCCATTTTGAATGACAGCACTTTTTGTATTTCTCTAAGTTATTGCAATGTTTTAGAAAATTCTTTTAATTGAACATACCCTATTCCCAAAATAAGTGTCTTCCAAGGATTCCTGTATTATCCCTCTAGTCTTGCTAGCGTGAAGAAATTTATTATCTCCTGTATATATTCCTACATCACTAACATCTTTTTTGTCACTTGTTGAACTAAAAAATATCAAATCCCCTTCAGTTATCTGGGTTATATCAATGCTTGTGCCAAAACTACTCATTTTAGCTAAGTCTCTAGGTATATCAACACCGTTAACCCTAGCGCTAACATAAACAAGACCTGATGAATCCATTCCCCATTTACTTATTCCGCCTATTAGGTATATGGTTCCTTCAAACTTTTTAACTGTCTGCATAAATTCAGTAGTAGAAGTTTTTTTTATTTGCGGTTCACTAATAGGTATAGCAATTACACCACCGTCTTCTACCCAGCCTCTTCTCCCTTCAGGTAGAAACACCTCATACCCTGTGTTTGTCTTTGAGAATGAGTAAAGCTCAGTGCCCGTTACTACTTGCTTGAACTTAACACTATTATTTGTACCAGTATAAATTTGAATGTTTTTGGCTGTTACTACTATTTTGTTCTCTATACTTCCATCGATTATACCTGAATAATCTCTCGATAAAAACTTACTTCTAAGCCAACCTGAATCCCCATTAAGCAACGTTACTTTAGTCCAGTCTCCCTTTTCCTCTTCGACACTTAATAATTGGTTGTATAGCACTTGTGTCTTTCTCGTACTCATAACATCCGGATTTTCAAACACGTCCACCACTGTGTCGATAACAATCGCTGCATTTTCATGAGTGATGCCACTAAGCAGTTGCTCATGAGAGGTGACGGGTATCTCTGTCCTGCCGCATCCTGCTAAAAAAACAAGAATTATTGATATGGCTAAAACGGCAGCAACTCTAAATCTCATATACACTTACCTCTTTTTTATTACCTTTTTTTATACTCTTCAAGCTTTTACTATATGTGTTATTTTACTTTATGTCAATGTGCAAATTTTACATTCTGAAAACTGTTGCAAAATTTCACTTTCTCTTTTCTTGCAAGAGAATACTAGAATCTGTCTTTTGGTACTAATATCTGCTAAACTCTTAGCTGCTTGTTTTAGTCTGTAATCATCATACTGGGCAAAAGGCTCGTCCATTATTATGGGCAGTGCTTGTGAACTGGAAGATATACTTTCTCCTAGTGCAAGCCGAAGAGAAAGATAAACTTGGTCAATAGTCCCCTCACTTAGCATAGCTGCAGGAATAAGGCTCTGTGTTTCGGGTTCTAGTAAAGTAAGCGTGAGTGAGTCTCCTGCCATTACCTCACAGTATCTATTTCCTGTTATCTCGGATAAGTACTTCTCAAAATGTTCGTTCATCCGTGGAAGCAGCTTTGCTTGCACCTCCTTACTTGCCTGTTGTAGTACATTTCTTGCCATATCAAGAGCAGCTCCCCTTTTTTCGAGGTTAGCCTTTCTCATTGAAAGCAGCCTTATTTCTTCTTTGAGCTCATCCTGGCTATCAATATCTTCGAGCTTTGACATCACAGCATATAATCCTGCCTTCTCGAGTTTATAGGCTTCAATTCTATTCTGTAATTCTTGGTATATCTCCTTTAGCTCTGTACTTTGATCTGTCCCGGTTTCTATAACAGTATCTATAGCTTGTCTCTCTCTACTGCTAATCTTTTCGTACAGTTCATCCTTTTTGGTAAGCAATGTATCAGCTAAACCATCTAAACTGCCTTCAACACTAGCTAGTGCAATATCTGTTTTTGCAATATTGATCTCTTTCTGCCTTTCAACTATTCTGTCAAATTGAATTTTCTCGTCTTTAATAGAGGCACCTAAGTTATCAAGCTGTTGTTGCAGTATGTGTTCAATTTTTCTTGCATTTACAAGTGTATTGTAATTTTCAGTTAGTTCAGTAATGCTGGTTACTCCTGCTGTCTTTAATATATTATTAAATGTAGTAAGCTTCTGCTCAATATCGCTCTTTGTTTTGGCTAGTGTATTTTGCTTTGTCTTTTCCTCCTGGTCATAGCTTATTCTCAGCTTCGCCTTTATATATCTAAAGAAAGCAATTATGCCTGATAAAATTGCACACACAGAAGCTATATAATAAAGAAAGGTATATTGTCTATATGCTAAAACCAAAAATGCAGCTGTGAGCACTGTACTTATAAAAATGCAGTAATCCATTTTTTTGATTTGATTGTAAACACTATCTCTTTTTGTATTATCCTTCATTGTTGCATTATTTAGATACTGTGTTTGGAGCTCATTTAACTCTCTGTTAAGGGAGTGTAACTGTTCAAAGGACTCTGGTTGGTAGCATTCTAAACCAGATAACCTCTCTATTTCAGCCCTTAATTCTGTCAATTGGATACTGATTTGCTCGTATTCTTTTTGTCCTAACTCAAGCTTATCGGAAGCTTGGCGCAGTGCCTCATTAAGAAATCTAAATTCCCTTCTTTTCTCTCGCAGCTCCTTAATTTCGGAATTTAGCTTACAGTGCTCTAGAGCTATCGAAACCAACTCTGACCTGCTAGATAAATCATTAATTATAGTATTTAACTCACAGTATCTTTCTTTATCTGCCTTTTGCCTTTTTCTATCCTCATCTATTCTCAGGTTGTTTTTTGAAAGCTCTTGAAGCCTTTTCTCAATAATATCAAGTGGCCGAGTATAGCTTTTCTGTGTTCCAACCTGCTCTATAAGTGCGTCCTTTAACACGTCCATAGCTTTTTTATAAGAGATGTCTTCATTTCCGCTGTGCATTATATTTGAAACTCTCTGTAGTAAGTCTTTCGTAGCATTACTATCAAGTCTTGTGCCCATCTGTCTTATAAAAACTGTTCTTTCAAACAATTCTTCGTTTATACCCAAGATGTTTTCCCCAAGACCTATACCATCTCTACCCAGGCCAAGAGAGCTTGTTATATCACTAAAGTTTTCATCAAATACGCTAAGGTTTCCCGTTTCAAAATCCCTATCTATACGATACCTTTTATTGTTATCTACTTCTATATCAATATATCCTCCAAACTGACCACCATTCCATGGAGAATACTTTTTTACTCCTGTAGTTTTAGTATCTTTTGAACCCCTTAATCTTTTAAGTCCGTACAACATAGCTTTTATGAATTCCTGCAATGTGGATTTCCCAGCCTCATTGTGTCCGAATATAACATTCATCCCAGAAGACAACTCAATATCTAGCTTATTTAATTTCCCAAAACCCCTAATATATATATGAACTATCTTCATATGTCCTCCTAAGCAATCAGTCAATTCTTCCCTGCTCCATGGCTTGCAGCCCAAATTGAATTGCCATTTCTATAGTTTCTCTTTTATCAGCATCTAGTTCTGCCTCAAGCATATCAACTAATATTCTGACAAATTCCCCCTTAATGCCAGGATCCTCAAGGTAGGCTTCATAACTAAATTTTGCTGACGTATTATTTTTAATTCTTATATAAAAGGCTTGTTCTTCTAACGCTTCCGATAATTGGCCAATATCTAGGGTAAAGGTTTCATCCACAAAACCATTTAGCACTATGTTATATAGATCTTCTTGGCTAGTGATAACTTTTTGTATCCTTTCTAGACACATCTGATTGTCAGTACACTCATTTATATCTACTTCTATATTATGATAATGTCTCTTAGCAGCGGAAATAAAGCTCCAATCTACGTTTTTTTGACCATTATCATCTAATATTATCCGACCCTCAACATACC
>JAEZFR010000175.1 GCA_023417285.1 Bacillota bacterium | reverse complement strand
TTATTGGCGCTCCTAAAAACTCCTCTGTATAACCTCTGTTCCTCGCACCTTCAACTTCTTGGTCAGTAATGTATACTTTCGCACCATATTCCTTGAGTTTATCAACAAGTATTTTTACAAATAAGGGGTGAATGGTAGTATAGCCTATTCCTCTCCCCACATGCATCTTTATTGCGACCCATTTACTCTTTACTACATCCTCAAGCTTCATTTCATTAATTAATCTTTTAAATTTTGCTGGCAGTGTATCATCAGCTTCATACCTATCAAACTTAACTGATGAAAATAGAACTTCGCTCATATTGAACCTCCTGAGAGTTGTAGGCTAAATATTTTTGCCCCAGTTTACTCATCTCAGATTATATACTATTCTGCCTCTTTTTCCAATATTTTCACCATATATTTATCATTTTTATGTAAATAATATATGTGATTAATTTGTAACCTTGATATCCGAACAGGTATAGATTTTGTTTTTATCATAAATTAATTCGTTGAACCCCAAGGAAGGAATATTTCTATGCTAACTCAATTATATTCTTCATTTTTATTAAGTATTTTTATATTGTTTTTATATATATTAACTACACTTTTTTCCTTAATATATCATAAAATCAAAATCAACAGACTCTTTAATGAGATATCCCGTAAGGAGGACCTTCTTTATCTAAGACAGCAGGATTTCTATGATATTATTGCAGAAGCTTACAAAAGAACAGGTCATAAAATACACGCAACCGATAAGTGCGGTGAACAAAATGGCTTTATACTTGATAACATCAAGTTTATTGAAGCTAGAAAAACAGGGCTTTCACAGGTAATAGAGGCAGAGGCTGCCATGAGTTTTGCAAAATGTATGCACTCAAACAATATTTATAGGGGGGTACTAATAACACTTGGTGATTTTAAAAGTACCACCCTAAAGTTTTGCAAAACCAATGTTATAGAATGTATTAATGGCGATCAGCTGTTATATATGATTAAAGAGGCTCAGAGCACAAGGCTTGCTAGTGATGTCTAACCAACTATATAACTACTAAGCACTAATTTGGAGTGAAATTGCTCTTAGCAAACTCTGCCCAAATATCGGCGTATTTACCTATTGCCCATTCCGCCATAACGATTGTATCTCCCTTGTTAATGGGTAAATCCATTAGCTTTTTATTAACTATTTTATTATTTTTTATAGGGTATAACCTTATAGTATCCTGAGTGACTAGCAAGCAAATATCATTATTAGGAGAGCAAAAGGCATCTGTCACCCATGGCATGTTTTCTTTGATTTCGCTCCATGGTACGCTCAATTCATCATAGCTAAGCAGTTTCTTGGGGACCATAACATTGATGTCATAATCCTCGTACGCTTTTTTGTTATAGTTTTGAGAATAATATAGGCGACCCTTAATGATCCAATGCCCATTTCTTCTTTCAAGTTTAAACGCACCCTCCTGCGGATTACTATCGATAAGTTCGGCCTGTTCTCTATTTAATAATGACAACTTAGCTTGGCTTGATTGTTTGAGAATATTAATAGTATTGTCTGATATAATATCAGATAATTGGGCACCGCTTGGAGAAGCTAGATTATCTATATTCATAACCTTTAACTTGTTATCACTCTCAGTAGAAATATAGTCGTTTGCAACAAATAATATTTTTCTAGGTTTACTTTCAAGCAAGTAATTATCACTTTTTTCTGAGAGAGCATTAAAATTCTGGTCAGAGTACTGCCTTGCATACGTTTTATACACATCATTATTATTATTAAGTGTGCCTACTTCCCAAAACCCCTTTGATCTAGGTACTATTAACTGGTTCGTATACTGTAGAAATTTGATTTCTCTGTTATTTGAATGCAATAGCACTGTGCTATAAGTATTATCACTTGAACGTATTCCTAGCATAATGCTGGTACGAAGTAATGGGTCCTCTTTTAACTGTGTACTATCAGTTTTAATGGTACCTTTTTTTAAGATTTCCTTCTTTAGCTGCTCATCTATATTAGATGCTACTTTTTTGAGTTGTATAAATCCATTCTCAACACACGCATACATAGTACTATCATCTATTAATAACAGTTCGTAGAATAGCTGATTTTCAGATGTAACTGATACCACATTGATATTATCAACTGTTATTCCTATACTCATTGCGCTAGTTCTGTATTTATTATGGATATAGCTGTTAGCTGAGGTCATTATTAATTTATACTTAGGGTTTACTGAGATATCATTTGCTATAGTAGCAATATCCTTATCAAATACTGCTGTCTTACCAATAATAGCTTCTATGCTTTCTGGTATTTGTGTACCCTCAGGTGCTTTTGATATATAACTCTCTACCTTCCAAGTGCCTAAAACAGCTATATTCATATCTTCTGGAGGTGTAAGCGTTTTTTCTATATCAATCTGAATATTACCACACCCGTATAGAAAAGAGGTGACTGCGACTAGTAAAATAATAAAAATAAAGTTTTTATGTTTCATTTTCCCTTTACCTTTCTAGCACCAGTTACAGGGAGCGTAACAATTGCTCTAGTGCCCTCATTTATTTCACTTTCAAGCTCTAGGCTCCCCTCGTGCAGTTTAATTATTTCATCACAGATACAAAGCCCTAGTCCCGTTTGGGATTTACTGCTCTTCCCTTTGTAAAACCTCTCTTTTACCCTTGAAAGGTCCTCTTTTGCTATTCCTATACCAGTGTCAATAACTGTAATTACTAGAGTATTACTTTGTTCAACAGCAATAAGTTCTACTCGACCACCGTTTGGTGTAAACTTGAATGCATTTGCCAAAAGATTGATAATAACCTGCTTAATTTTATCCTTGTCTATTATGATACTGGGTAGATTTCCATGCGTAACAACAAACTCTATATTTTCAATATCTGCTTTGGTGCTCATATGCTTTGCTACATAATCTATCAATTCATCCATATCAGTAAGTTCCATATTTAACTCAACTTTACCCGAAGTAAATCTGGAGAAGTCAAGAAGCTCTTCTACCATCCTAGACAGCCTCTCGCTCTCCTTTATAATTATAGAGAGTCCATCATTTACTACTTCCTTATCCTCCACATCATCTGCCATTGTGGTTGCCCAACCCTTAATAGCTGTTAAAGGTGTCCTTAGCTCATGTGAAACCATGGAGATAAATTCGTTCTTAATATCATCTCTTTTTTTAATTTCTCTTGCCATATGATTTAAGGTGTCAGAAAGAGTGCCCACCTCATCATTTCTGACTTTTTCAACAGTAATATCCAAATTCCCTTTAGACATCTGTAGCGCAGCATTCGTAACCTTTTTTACAGGATTAATAATACTATTGGCTACAAATATACTGATAATACTTGTAATTATTAGTACACCTAACCCAATTGCTATAAAAACAGCTGAAAGGCTAACTAACGATTTATCCAGTTCCTTGAGGGAGGTTATATATCTTATACCCCCTACAAGGTCATCATTTGACCTAAGAGGGTAGCTAACACTCAAAACATGTTCATCTGAACCAACATTTTTCCCAATCCAGAGACCTTTTTCTCCACTCAATGCCTGCTTAACATCTGAAGTGGACAATGGTTTCTGATGGCTCCCTCCCGAGGAATCCATCAAAACTGTACCTAGAGTATTAAAAATCTGTACCTGAGCATTTGTTTGTCTCCAGAACACATCTGTATTATCTGATATATTTGCTTCTAATGGAACATTTGAGAAGTATCTATTATAGAAATCAGCTGAAGTTTTTATCTGATTAGTCAACAGATTATCTACACTGCTATAAAAATAAAATCGAGTAAAAT
>JAEZFR010000150.1 GCA_023417285.1 Bacillota bacterium | reverse complement strand
TCCCATAGGAGTAGTAGTGTCAAACTGCTCCCTGATAGATACAAAACCAATACCGTATTTCTCAAGATCCCTTATCAGTTGTGAAAAATCAGAGACATTTCTGCTAATTCTATCTAGGCGGTAACATATAAGTATGTCAAAGCGTTTGTTCATAGCATCTCTTAGGAGTTGCTGGAACTGAGGACGATTTATGTTTCCACCAGAAAACCCTTCGTCTTCATAAATGACGAAGTCTTTCTCCGAAATACCAAAAATCTTGACAGCATAGTCTTTACAAAGCTGTATTTGGTTCTCAATGCTGTCACCCTTTCCGGTAAACCTACTCTTTCTAGAGTAAATGGCAGCCCTCATAAAATCACCCTTCACTCAATTTATGTATTATTTTTTCGTATATTTCATTCTTATCTCTCTCATCCATCGGCAAGGTCAAAATGTAGTCTCTTACTAGTTCCAAATACGCAGCTCCCATTTTTTCTCTCAATCGTTGCTTATCTTCCTCAGATTTAGGAAAGTGTACTATTATTATGTAAGGTTCTTTTGACCCTCTCATCTACCTCCCCCTTAAGCAAGCCGATGTCCTTAAAGCCATAAAAATCGGCATAATCCCAGTTATATAATTTATATGTCTTTCAGGTGCTAATTATGAAAAAATTTGTATATATTGAATGCACTGATTAATAAGTTTATAATGTTTTATAACGAGATTAAAAATTTATTATTTGAGGTGTTTTGTGATGGAGAAACTTGACAAAATAGATAGGAAGCTGCTCAATTTATGCCAAAAAAATGCAAGGTGCTCTCTTAGTAGTCTTGCACAGCAAGTTTTTTTATCAGCACCTGCTGTTTCAGCTAGATTGGAACGCCTAGAAAAGTTGGGTATTATATCGTCCTACCAAGCAAAGGTTAATTTTCAAAAGCTAGGCTATCATATAACAGCATTTATTAACCTGGATATGGAGCCTAGTCAAAAACCAACCTTTTATCCATTTATAGCTGAAGTACCAAATGTCCTTGAGTGTAATTGTGTTACCGGCCAATATTCCATGCTTATAAAAGTCGCATTTCCGAGCACACAAGAGCTGGATCAATTTATCGGGCGACTTCAGCAATTTGGTAAAACGTATACACAGATAGTTTTCTCTACCGCAGTTGGGCCTAGGGGAATAATGCTTTGTGAGGAAGCAGAGAATAAAAATGATAAAGAATAGTTAAGGATAAATTTTTTATGGGGCTTATTAGTATAATACATAGATATAGGGAGCGCATTAATAAGAGAAATACTATTATTTTTTTACTTTCAATAGTATTTTTAGTCATTGTTTTAGTAGGCTGTGGCAATGAAAGTACCACAAGCAGCAATATTACATATCCCTCCAGTACCACAGGAAATGCCTTCAACTCTTCAGAGACTATAAGCAACGGTCAGACACCCAGTTCTGATTCTATTAATAGTGGCTCTAAAGGTGAAAGCAATTCAACAGTTGAAAGCAATTCAAATGAAGCAAATAATATCAATGGTGAAAATGACCCTATAAAAGATAAAATTAATAAAATGACTATGGAAGAAAAACTTGGACAATTGGTGATGGTAGGCCTGAACGGCTATTTTATTGATGATAATGCCAAAACCTTTATTTCTACTTACAAGGTTTCAGGCTTTATATTCTTTAGCAGGAATATTAAGTCTCAGCAACAAAGCTTGGAACTTGCTAATTCCCTTAAAGCCTTCAATGAGGAAAGCTCAAATATACCACTTCTTCTAGGTGTGGACGAAGAAGGCGGCAGGGTATCCCGACTTCCTGCTCAATACAAGAAGCTACCTACAAACCAGAAGATTGGCAGCATTAATAATGCTGAATTCAGTAGAGAGATAGGAGAAATACTTGGACAGCAGGTTAACTCTCTTGGCCTGAATCTAGATTTTGCGCCAGTAATGGATATTATGAGTAACCCCAAAAACACTGTAATAGGCAATAGGTCATTTGGAAATAATGTTGATGTTGTTACACAACTTGGGCTCTCAACACATGATGGAATAAAGTCTCAAAATGTAATCCCTGTAATCAAGCACTTTCCTGGTCATGGGGATACAGCTGTAGATTCACACGTCGGTCTGCCAGTTGTTTCAAAAAGTCTGGACCAGCTCTCAAAGCTTGAACTCATTCCTTTCGAAGCCGCAATTAATAACGGCGCTGACGTAGTTATGGTATCCCATATTCTAATGCAACAGCTAGACAGCAAGTATCCGGCCTCCTTCTCAAAAGCAATCATTACTGATTTACTTAGAGAGAAGATGGGCTTTAAAGGTGTCGTAATAACAGATGATATTACAATGGGTGCAGTTACAAAAAATTATGCCTTAGGTGATATGGCAGTTAAATCTCTACAAGCTGGCTCAGATATTATTTTGATATGTCATGACTTTGATAAGCAGATAGAAGTGCTTAATTCAATCATTGCCGCTGTCAAAAAAGGAGAAATATCTGAGCAGTATATAGATGAAAAGGTTTATAGAGTTTTGAGCTTAAAGCAAAAGTACTCTGTCTCAAACTCCCCCGTAGCTTCTATGGATGTAAATGAGATAAACAGCAAGCTAGCTGATATTTTGCAAAAGTATGCTAAAAACTAGCTAGCTATACTGTGCTGGCTTTACACTGTGAGCTATCTGTGACGACTTTGCACTGTGAGCTATCTGCACCAACTTTGCACTGTGAGCCATACTGTGCCGACTTTGTACTGTGAGCTATCTGTCCGGCTTTACACTGTGGGCTATATTGGCTTTGCAATCAGTGTTATTGCACATAATTAGTTTGCACTCTATACCATACATTGAGTTGTGCCCTGCCTAGCATTAGGCTGTGCCTTGTACGATACTCACAGTATGCACTATACCACGCACTGAGCTGTGCCCATATTGCAGCTGTCTCCGCGTCCCATATCCACTTCAAAGCCAGCAGAATTAATCCTCTTCTCAATACAATTTCTACAATGAGCAGCTTCATCACCAATACATATTTTGTTCTGATAGAGCTGATACTTTGCCCTTTGTACTGTTGGTGTAAGATTTGGCATGACAACATTTGCCCCTGCGTTAAGTGCTTTTTCCCTACCTGTTTTATCTAGAGTACCAAGTGCAGTAGTTGCTGGTAAAAGTGCCTTTGGTACAAATAGTCTAGCAAGTGCCACCATTAGTAGAGTTTGCTCCAGTGTTCCTCCTTTTTCTTCCGCGAGTGGTGTTTCACTATGCGGGATAAAAGGGCCAATTCCTATCATATGAGGATTTAATTCCTTTAAAAAATGTAAGTCTTCTGCTAAGTGCACTGCTGTCTGACCAGGCAGCCCTACCATAAACCCTGCTCCCACTTGGTAGCCAAGTTCCTTTAGGTCAAATAAGCATTTAATTCTATTTTCAAAGCTCATACCAGGATGAAGCTTTTCATACAGCTCTTTAGAAGCTGTTTCATGTCTGAGCAGATACCTGTCAGCACCTGCTTTGCGCATGCTTTCATATTCATGGAAAGGCCTCTCTCCTATGGATAGAGTTATAGCGCAATCAGGGAATTCCTGCTTTATGCTGCTAATGATATCAACCATTACCTGTTCAGAATAATGAGCATCTTCCGCACTTTGAAGCACAAAGGTTGAATACCCCAGCCTTCTGCCTTCTCGGCAGCACTCCAATATCTGATCCTTTGTAAGTCTGTAACGCTCTACATTTGAGTTTGCGCCTCTGATACCACAATAATTGCAATTTTGTTTGCATATATTTGAAAATTCTATCAGTCCGCGCATGAACACCTTATTGCCATAATGAGCCTGCTTGGTTTCGAGAGCATATCTATAAAGCGCAGATCTATGTTCGTCCTGAATATTGTCAATCAACCAAGCAGTTTCAGCTTTTGTTAGATTATTTTCATTTTTTAGCCTCTCTATTAATGAAAAAGCCTTGTCCAATACGTCACGCCCCTTTCATGTGGGTAAACTTGTGGTTGGATATTTGTAATCCCCATTTTTACTGTATATACCTTTAATTCACAATTGCTTATTAAGAATATATACCTTTCATTCCCAATTACTCTCTAGAAGAATAAATCTCTCTCACCTTTTTCTATCAAGGCAAGTCTTTCCTCTGTTTTCTTTCTCATAGTACTACTTGGGATGTTCTCTAGGTTTTCCTTTATCATTTTTTCTCCCAACTCACGTAGCTCTTCATCAGCATAGTCCATAAGATATTCTTTGAATGTCATTAAAGCATTTGGGTAACAGAGATTATGAATTTTTCCCTCTTTTGCAAACTGCATAAACCTGTCCCCTGTTCTTCCTGCACGATAGCAGGCAGTGCAGTAGCTTGGAAGATAGCCTCTGTGACATAGTGACTTCAAAACCTCCATTGGGGTTCTATTATCTGCAGGTTCAAACTGTTGCGTTGAGCAGTCTTCGTTTTCTCTTTCTGAATATCCTCCAACCCCTGTGCTAGAGCCGGCACTAACTTGAGAAACACCTACATCAATCACTTGTTCACGGAAATCCACCTCTTCTCTTGTTGAAAGAATGATACCTGTATAAGGAACGGCTAATCTCAAAATAGCCACTATTCTCTTGAAATCCTTATCTGATACCATGTATGGATAATTTTCAACTGAAACACCTTTTGCAGGTCTGAGCCTTGGAACCGAAATTGTATGAGGGCCTACTCCAAAAGCATTTTCTAAGTGTTGAGCATGCATCATCATTCCTAATACTTCGTACTTATAATTGTATAAACCAAATAAAGCCCCTATTCCAACATCGTCAATACCACCCTGCATTGCTCTGTCCATAGCTGTTGTATGATAATCGTAATTACTCTTGGGTCCACTTTGATGCATTTTCTGGTAAGTCTCTCTATGATAAGTTTCCTGGAACAAAATATACGTTCCTATTCCGGCCTCCTTCAGCTTCATGTAATTCTCAACTGTAGTAGCGGCAATATTAACATTTATTCTTCTGATGCTTCCGTTCTTTAGCTTTGTTTTGTAAATAACGTCCATTGCATGAGTGATGTAATCGATTGGGCAGTTTTTGTCGTCTTCTCCAGCCTCTAATGCTATTCTTTTGTGCCCCAATTCCATTATAATCTCTGCTTCCTTGCGAATTTCTTCATCTGTAAGCCTTTTGCGCCTCATTCCACTACCGCATTGGTATCCGCAGTACTGGCATTTGTTTACGCAATAGTTAGATACATACATCGGTGCAAACATTACTATTCTTGTACCATAAATAGTGTCCTTTATCTTTTTTGCGGTATCAAACAGCTTGCTATCAAGCTCTGGAGTCTCATTCTGTAGCAGTACTGCCACATCCTCTATAGAAAGCCCGTGACACAAGCTTGCCTTATCAAGAATTTCATCAATTTTCTGAGCAGGTGAGTTTTTGGCGTTCTCTAATAATAGCTCTATCTGATTATGATTAATAAAATCTGCTTTATAGTTATTCGTATTTTGTTCCATATTAATATCCCCCTAATAGTCAGTTGTTCTTGTATTCTTCATAAGTAAATTAAATTTTTCATAAGATAAAAATCTTCATAAGCTAATTAAGTTGTTTTAAGGTATCTTAAGAATTCTTTTGTTCATTCCATATCTCAGATACCTCTGGAAAAGGCATAATAGCTCTTTCCAAAATGTCTGTTACATAACCAATAAGTACACCGTAGTTAACTATTGGAACACCCTGCTGTTTAGCTGTCTCAATTCTTGAGAGCATTGCTTTATTGTTAATCATGCACGCACCGCAATGGATTATCAAAGCATATTGTGACAGGTCTTCTGGAAAGTGCCCTCCATTTGTATAGCAAAGCTCCAGCTCTTTCCCTGAAATATTTTTAAGCCATCTTGGAATTTTTACAGTGCCTATGTCATCCTGTTGTTGATGGTGGGTGCACGCTTCGGCTATCAGCACCTTGTCCCCATCCTGCAATTTTTTAATCTGGGTTGCGCCTCGAACAAGCTCTTCAAGATCACCTTTATATCGAGCAAAGATAATGGAGAAGGATGTTAATGGTATGTTTTTCGGAGTAAGTGCTGCTACCTTATCAAAAGCCTGTGAATCAGTAATAACTATTTTAGGCGGTGCCACAAGCTTTTTTAATGTCTCTTCAAGCTCTGTTTCCTTTGTAACAATACAGATAGCATTTTTGTCCAACACCTCTCTGATAGTCTGCTGTTGCGGCAAAATCATTCTGCCCTTTGGAGCCCCAGAATCAATAGGAGTAACCAGCACAACTACATCTCCATCGTCTACCAAACCTGAAAGCAGCGATTTCTCCGTATTCTCTTTTGGTGCGGCAGCGATAATAGCCTGTTTTAGCTCTTGAATGCCTTTTTTCTCTGCTGCTGATACAAGAATAGGTGAACTGCTAAAAAAAGGTGAGTTACTAAGCTCTGATATCAAAGCACGCATATCATCGTCATTAATATGTAAATCAGCCTTATTTACAACAATTATTGCAGGTAATTTTTTTGCTCTGACCTTTGCTGCTATATCCGCTTCAAGCTGTGTTAGGCCAACCGTTGCATCAACCACAACTATAGCGATATCAGTCTTGTTTAAAACGTCTATAGACTTGCTCTTTCTGAGCTCACCTAATTCTCCTTCATCATCTAAACCTGCTGTATCGACAAAAACAACTGGTCCAATAGGTAGAAGTTCCATGGATTTGTATACCGGGTCGGTAGTAGTTCCCTTTACAGGTGAAACAACAGCTATATTTTGACCCGTAATAGCGTTTATCAGACTTGATTTACCTGCATTTCTTCTTCCGAATATAGAAATATGTACTCTTTCAGCTCTTGGGGTTTCATTGATTCCCATAACTTTATGCCTCCTTAATCGTTTTTAGGGATAGCATAGAATGTGGGACAAATATACCTTAATAAAATACTCAGGTATGTTGATAGAATTGAAACTACTAATCAAAGATATGCTCTCATACGACTACAAAAAGGAAATTTAGCAAATAAAAATGCCCTTTTGCAAGCGCAAAGAAGGCATGGATACTCTGAAGATATCAATGATATCAGAATGTCCTCCTATCTCTCAGGCTTACCCCTCAAGGTCAGATGACCAATATTCATTTTTCACTTTAACAATAAACTCGATAATGTTAGTTAATTTATTAACATAGTTACGTTAAGATTATTTTACTTCATTTTGTAATGCTAGTCAATCATTTTGTAATGCTAGTCAATCATTTTGTAAAAAAAAATTCTTGACACACAAAACAATTGTTTGCCATATAAAGATAGCCCCTATGAAAACCTTCACTTTTTAGCAAAGTTCATCCGTGGTTCACCCCAGGCTCCAAGCTTTTTTCCACTCCATGAAAAATATGTAGAACAGGTTGTGCTTATAGGGGCGATCTCTTGTAGTTTCTGCTCAACGCTTTTATCTTCATCAACCAACCCTTCTTCAGCTAAAACATTTCTAATTTTACAGAAGTAAACTTCGCTGTCATCTAGAGATACAGATTTTGCTACTTCCAGTTCAAATATCCATGGACTACTAGTAAGAATAGGAACATTTAAAACATTCCCTTTTGTAGTATCTATACTGATATTCATTTTATCTGATGAGTACCCTTC
>JAEZFR010000149.1 GCA_023417285.1 Bacillota bacterium | reverse complement strand
CTTCTTGGCTGCGATTCCCGACACCTGATTTTTAGCTCTTACGGATAAATTCTGGATAGCATATCCATTTCCATCGAATCTTCCTGTAAATCCTTCAATAGGAGACCATTCAACACCACTTAAGTCAAGATCTCCTGCTAATATGTAGTTTCCTGCTGGGTTGGAAGTGATTGCTTTTAACTGTTCCACTGTTTTAATACGAGTTGCTTCGCCTTCTTGGAACTTACAATAAATATTTAGATAAGCACTACCATCCTCCTTATAACTAACATCGTCTGCTGTTATTACTTGGTCAAACTCAAATCTGTTGGTGCATGCTTCATCTGCATAGTAGTCCAACAGTGTATAGCCATTCTTTATTGGCTCTGATGAGGTAGGTTTCTTTATGACACTTCCTACATTAATCATCCATTTTAAAAGGATTTCTCCATCCGGATCTTGTGCGTCTATAAAGTTAACACTTGGGCTTTCTTGCCATCTAGCATATAACACCAGCTTTTTGTCTGGGAATTCGGACTCGCTGATACGATCAGTGGAAAAGTCCCATAAGTCGTTCTCATCAAAATGATATACAGTTCCATTCGCAGTTTCTTCTGCTGTATATTTAGTGTACCAGCCAACAAGCGTCCTATCTCCATTCTTTGGCGCTACCAACATACCCGAAGTTCCATTTGGTTGATACAGAAGTGAATCCTCTGCAAAGTATACCGTTCGCTTTTCCTCTTGGTTGATGTGACCACCCATAGTATCAAATGTGACTTCAAATTCATAGCCTTGTTCTACTGGATGTACAAACAAAGATTCAGTACCAACACTACAACCAGAAAACAACATACTAGAAGCTAACATAGCTGTTACAAAGATACCTTTTTTTACATTATACATAATAACCTCCTAGGTACATAAAAGCATAAAAAAGAGAAACATTTCTCTCCCTTGAGAAATATTTTCTTATACAATACTTTTGTATGTTTAGAGGTAAATAATAACATGTTTTTGTTAAATTGTCAATAATTCAAAATTATAGTAATAATAAACCTAAGTAATAAGAATTGTTGAAAATGCACAAAATACTACATAAATAATTTAATTAATTGTGCATATTCTCTTGATTCATTGAGAAAACTTTTGCATTTTTCACTAAAAAAAAAATTATTTTTATAATTGTATACAATAATGCAAAGCTATTTTCGAAAATTTATCACAAATAATAAAAACAGCTCTAAATCCAGTAATGGAGCATGATTGATTACAATCATACCCCATAATATTTGCCTGATCTTCTATGTATTAAACTCTCTTACACAGTTTTCTAGCTCTCCTGCATGACTACTTAATGTTTCTGCCATCGAAGTTAAGTTGGTTACAACCTCAAATTGCTTACTAGCAGTATCACTTAAAACGCTAGAAGCCGCTGCTGTCTGTTGTGAAATGGCAGATATATCACGAATGGAATCAAGAGTAGTACTTCTCATCTCTTCCATTGCAAAGAGGTTTTCTAAAATTGAATTTAACTCTTCACTAAGCACTGAAACCTGATGGTTCATAATCTGGAACGTATCTTTAGTTTGTTTCACAATTTCTTCCTGCTCTCTTACATAAACTTCTGCTTGTTTTGCAACTGTTGCAGTAGATTCTGTCTCTTTGATAATATCAAGAATAATATTATCAATCTTTTTTGCACTACTCATCGTCTGTTCAGCTAACTTACGTATCTCTTGTGCTACAACACCGAATCCCCTTCCTGCTTCCCCTGCTCTTGCTACTTCAATTGACGCATTTAAGGATAATAGGTTGGTCTGTTCTGAAATTTCATTAATTACAGTTACAATGGTTCCAATCGATTTTGATTTTGCCTCAAGTATCTGTACTTTTCGTAGAAATTCCTCGGTGGAGGCAGTCGTCATCGTTGTTTTTTCACTAATCTTACCCAAACTTTCATTCCCATCCAATACTGAGCCTTGTGTCTTACTTGTGATTTCATTAATAGCTTGAGCATTTTTATGTACATACTGAATCTTTTGAGACAGTGAATCCATCTGTTCTGTGCTCTTTACAGAATCTTGTGCCTGCGATAAAATTCCTGTTTCAATCTCATAGGTTGCTGTCTTAATATCTTGAGAAGCTGTCACAAACGTAGCAGAAGCTTGGGTAATCCCATTCGCAGCTTTACTTAAAGAACCTGCTGTTTCTTTTATCTTTTCAATTAGTTGCTTTGTATGTGCAATCATCAGTGTCAAATGATTGCAGAGTAGCCCAAGCTCATCCTTGCGTTTCATAGGGAAGGTAACAGTCATATCACCCTTCGTAGCACGTTGGATTTGTTTGACCACCTCCCGAATTGTACTACTCATTCTATTAGCAATTGTTAACCCAATTGCAGTCGCAATTGCACTTGCAATAATAACAATGATAAAGGTCAAATACTTAATATCATTTGCTTGTTTCATTACATTATCCATTGGAACCATAGAGCTAATACTTATATTCGTATTTCCTACTTTTTGAAGAGCAAACAAATAGTCCTCTCCATCATGGGTAACCTCTGATATTGTAAGTTCATCCGTACTTCCCACAGCTTTTTGATAAAAACTTTTCGTACCAAAGGAAAAATCCACTTGATTTCCTGCATTGTCTAAAGTTAATTCCGATCCATCCTGTAAGATTAAAGATAACAAACTTCCTTCACCCATTTCAAGTTTACTCATGATATTAAGAATCGGTGCTTTTTTGATATCAACTACAATAAATGCCTTGGCATTTAAGAACTTACGTACCATTCGAATTACATAGGTAGATTCATCGGTCCCCATTATGTCATCAAACTCTGGCATTGTTCCAAACCAGAAGTAATC
>JAEZFR010000139.1 GCA_023417285.1 Bacillota bacterium | reverse complement strand
AAAGGGTATAGTCAGGAAGAATCTGTAATGGGCATTCATTTGGTAATGTCCACATTAGAAATTCACTTGCGGTAGAGTTAGGCGGAATGTTTTTCACGATATCTCTATTTTCAGTACTATACCAACCAGAAATTTGATAGCTGATAAATATATCCTCTGCAAAATCTCCAATATCTTCTTTTAAATCATCTACAGTATCATAAAAACCAAATATGCTACTGCAATTAGGATAAAAAGCAGAAAACTCTGGTTCACCATATCCGATTACAGTTAAGTCGGACAAATAACTATTCTCTTGAGTTTGACACGATTCAGTCCAACTAGAAGCATCAACAACCCTTCCAAGATACAAATACGGCTTATCTGACGGGTCCTGCGTACCGGCAGGTATATCTACAGGTACTCGCGTATTTTTCAAAATATCTGGGGTATCAGAGGTTGCGTAATTACTTTCAACGATCCATGAACGAACTCTAATACTTGCCTTCTGTCCTGGTAATATATAAATGCGGTTTACAAGCCATCGGTCTGGCACTTGTGGGAATTCTACTGCTCCCTCCTTTTGTACTCCACGTGTCAATGCATCGGGAAGAGCCCAGTGAAGATGAATTCCAGCACCTAATGGTTTCATGGTTCCTGTCTCAAGCCTTGAACTAATTTGAGCATCATGTCTGTTTTGCCATGGTAATCGTGTAAAATCATAAGCTTTATGGAGAAACATGGTATTCTGATTTTCCCCTACGCATAATGCTTCTATATCTATAGGAACTACTATTCCTTCACTCATCACTTCACCCCCTGCTTATCTAAATCAATAGTAAAACATACCTGTTGTACACCCTCTGTCATTTCCAATGCAAATTCAGCAGATGATAATTCACCTGAGTATATATTGAGGTCGTGCAATTTACCTTTTATAGCCGAGGCTAGTTCACTTACTCTTAAGACACCGTTGTATTGAACATATGGTGATACATCCATATGAACACCAGTTGATTGACCTGTTTGCTTCCCCTCTCCCAAACTGGTTATGTATTTTAGCTGTTTGCTACCAGAATTATCAATGCCAAAGTGAATGATGTCGAACGCCTCGTGAATATATAGCTTTGAAATCACGCCATCAAATATTCCAAGCATTACATCCGGTGCCACCGTTTCAATTCTTATAGGGGAAAGAACATTATCATCAACGTCCTTTGCTACTATTCCCACACCAGGCCATCCTTTTACAACATAGGAGCGCAGCAAAAAACCTGTCCTGCAACATTTATTAAGACCTAACGAATCATATATTTGCTGTTGAAAAACAAGGTCATGTGCTTTGTCTGATGATGTGCAACGGCCAATACTTGCAGCTCCTTCTAATAAACAGGTCAACCAACCAGAATCTATATAAAAAAATCTTATTGATTCATTTGGTAACATGTTTTCATGAGGCACTAAGTAATTGAATGGTACACCTTGCAAATTTTTCAAACTTAGCAGCCATTTCATTAATTCTTGTGGCAGCTGAGGGATATCATTGTTCAAGAGGTTAAAGTCTTCTATACTAGATTGTTTAATGATTCTGTTTATAGCTTTTACTCTATTTTTATAGCTTTTTCGAGTTTTCATCACTGTCGCCTCCTGTCCTGGTTAATAGTATGCTTAGCTTATTTCTAAGGAATAAAGCTTCCTGAGTTTTTTGATTTATTTTATTATTTGCTGCTAAGCGCTGTGCCTTCGTAAAGCCCATAAGCTTATGTATTCTCCTGAGTGAGAGATTATCCAAAAGCTTGCTCCAGTTTTGACGCTTCCAAAGATAAAGAGCTATAGAAAAGCTTTTATTTTGTAACGCCAATAGACGGCCAATTTGCCAAGCTGTTGAATGTGAAATGTCAAACAGACCACTTTCTGGATTATAATACGTTACCTGATCAGGGTTCATAACGGGTAAAGCTACATTGTTTGGCACTGAATAAGGAACAAGCGGACCCCTATACCACGATGCTGTTGTAAGTCCTTGCCGAGTAACATGATTCATTGGGACATACCCCATGTTTAAAGCATTTGATACCTGCTTTATGTTGTTTTGAGATGGCTGGATTTGCAGCGAACTGGGGGTATTATCTAAATTTTGAAGAATTCCAGCAAAACTTGACTGCTCATCTATAGGCGTAAAGTTCCAGTTTTTTAAAGAAATAAACCGTATACTGTCATAATGAGAAAGCTGATCGATACTATCTAAATACTGTCCATAACCTTCCAAAGATACAAGGTGAACGGTATTTTTAACCCCTTTAGATGGAAAACGATTACAAACAGTGACCGAATACTCATCAATAATGTTATCTTCCGACTGGCTAGAACGTCCATGGGAAAGATATAGCATATCTTGGCTGCTTGGCAGTATTTTTTTAAGAAGCAGCGGAGAAATATCAATATAAGCACATGAATCACTTGTACTTTCTCCATACTCAAGCTTAATAGGTGGGAAAAATATTTTACTGTTAGAATCATTATTTATAGTTACCAAATCATCAACAGTACCTACTTTATACTGTATATCTTCATCTTCTGTAAATAAAAGCAAAGCTAGCCACGAAGTTGAATCGACAGGTTTTCCCGGGTTGCGCTCCCACGGTAAAGTCCTTCTGCTAAAGACAACATGAGGTAGAACGTTGCAAAAATGGCCAGTTGAATCAGGCGGTGGGAATAGTGTTGAAAACTCTTCGGGTGAAATATTAAATCTTTCTCCTTTGACCGTAAAGGTTTTTTCCTCCCGATAAGTTTCTGGCTGAGGTATAGCATCTGTTTTAGTTGAAATTTTTTGCTCTACTACAAGAGTATAGTCTCCTGATAAGAGCGAAGGTCGGAAATTTTCTACATACTGCAGTTTATCAGCAGGTGTAAGTAATCTAGCATTATTAAACATTTTGAGCACCTCCACAATCCTCCTTAACTTCACCGAGGTATCTTAATATTGGTGGACATAGAAGACAATCCTGCGCTTTATCAGAAAGTAAACTTAAGTCTTTTGGTGTATCTATGGAAAAACCATTTTGAATCAAATCGTCAACAATTTTATTTCTCAGTGGACTTTGAGAAATGGTCTGTTTGAGTATAGCCATTGATTTACTTTGGTCAAATAAGTCGTGCGTAGCTACTTCTGGTGCCGCCCATAAGCCATACGGTATTTTCTGAGAATCCTCTACACCAACAACCTCCTTACTCATCAACGGAGTTTGATTGCCTGGTAAAACAACTGGACGAATTTCAAATCCAGCAAGAGTGTCATTTATAGTTGCTTGCTCAGTAAAGCCTGCATCTCTTTTCTCCCACAATGCTTTAGGAACATTTTTTAGGATGGGCTTAATATTAAGTATTACGTCACTAATATCTTGATCACATGTAAGGGTAATACTATGTTCGGACAAAAAATTATCTGATTCAACCTTAACCATGCCTATTCCAAAATTTGTATTCCAACTCCAATTATCAGCAGAAGGTACTGTTCTCGCATCGGTAGTTATACTATGACTTTTTGCTGGTATAACCGTATCTGTAATAATACATATATTCTCAGCGGATACAATCCAATCGGTACCACCTGACTGAGAACTCATATCTTTTAGCATTCCGTCAGAGAGTTTAATGCTACAAACTGTTTTTTCCGTTTCACCGTCACATATTTGTGCCGACTTAGTAGCGCAAACATCACTCTTTTTAGGAGCTGTGACTTTATCAGGTAAAAAGCTGGTTTTAAAATCTGCCCATCCAAACTTTGGAGGCTCTTTAGGAG
>JAEZFR010000079.1 GCA_023417285.1 Bacillota bacterium | reverse complement strand
GGCAATACACTGAGTAGGTGTAAGTGCCTTTCCAAACGGAGAGCGTTCATCCGAAAGTAATAAATTCCCCCCATATGTTTTCATTACAGTTATAGCAACACCTTCTCGTTCGCACATTTGATAAAGCTGCTGACGTTCTGCATCTATTTCTCCATACTGTTCTACATCTCGAAATGCAAGATTGTCAATCGCATTTTCTAATGTAAGACCTTTTGGGAAAACATCAAATGCAGGATTAATGCTAAACATTAATACATCAATTAGTCCTGTTTCTATCATTCGCATTGCAGTTGAAGCAGTATGGCAACTTACACCTATAGTCCGAATTTTGCCTTCCTTTTTTAATGAACATACATAGTCTATAAATGGACTTTCAAATGCTTCCACATAATCAGCATCAGTATCTATAAAATGCATCATCCCGATGTCTATATAATCGGTTTTATATCGTCTAAGAAAATCTTCAAAATATTGTCTGCTTAGTTTAACATCTCTGGAGCGTTGATACTGCTCCCCTACCATTGTAGTTCCTATATGCCCTTGTAGAATTACTTTTTCACGATATCCGTTTAACGCTTCTGAAACAGCATCTCGAAAACTTTCTTGTGGCCAAAACAAATCAAATATATTTATTCCTTGCTCAATGGCATATCCTATTGTACGAGAAACTTCTGCTTTACTCTTTCCCAGCATATGTTCCCCTCCAAAGCCAATTACCGATGCGGACCTTCCTAACCGTTTTATTTCACGATACTCCATCTATTGCCACCTCATTTTAGTATAAATTTTTTTACGCTATCTATATTTATAATAGCTTATTTACCTACGCTTGAAAGCAATCCTAATTCCGAAAGTGCACAGGCTATTCCATCTTCCCAAATGGGCTTGGCTATATAGTCAGCAACCTGTTTTGTCTCTTCACTAGCATTTCCCATTGCAACTCCGCAACCCACAAGTTGTAACATCTCAATATCATTTTTGCTATCCCCAAACGCTACTGCATCTTTTAGAGAACCACCTAAAATTCCAACTACTCTTTCAATGGCTGTTGCTTTACTAAATCCTTTGCGTATCCAATCTCCAAGTACTTCATTGTATTCTATTTGAATAAATTCTTGCTCTAACAATTGGCGTACCGGCTTAAAATCACCTGCAACATCTAGTAGATATGTAAGTTTATTAACTCTAACACTATCACTTTTCCAACTTCGGAATATATCACAGCCCCAAGAAAGGTACTTCATACGATCTTCCTCATATTTATTATTTGAAAGATCTGCTACATATACCGCTTCAGCTCCTTCTAGTAACGGATTTACTTGATTATATTCTAAGCAATAAATCAATTCTTTTAAATATGCATTTGGTAATGTTTCCTCCAAAATAGTTTTCCCCAATAATCTTACCGATGTACCACACGCCCCAATAACTCCTAAAAACCCCAAAGATGTTACAAATGGCGGTATTGTACATAATGGTCTGCCCGTACTAAGAATTGGAATATGACCACTTTGGCGCAATTTTTCAATAGATTGAGCAACAGATGTCGGCATATTTTGCTTTCCATCAATTAAGGTACCGTCAATATCAAAAAAAACAATTCGCATGCTTCATCCTTTCACTGCACCGGCCGTTAAGCCCCTCACTAAATTTTTTTGTATAAAAAAGCTAACTATAAGGATAGGAATACAGGCTAAAACCGCTGCTGCCGAGCTGCCCCCCCAGTCAATCGAAACAGAACCGACGAAAGAGGATATAGCAACTGGCATTGTACGTGCATTTTTTCCCGATAATATTAAGGAAAACATAAATTCATTCCAAGAACTTAACATAACCATGATTGCGGAGGTTATTATTCCTGGCATAGCAAGTGGTACACAAATAGATATAAATGTTCTTAAACGAGTACATCCATCAACACGAGCTGCTTCCTCCAAGGTTATCGGAATATCTAAAAAGAACCCTCGTACTAGCCAAATGCACAATGGTAAATTTAATAGTGTATGCGCTAAAATTACCGCCATATGAGTGTTTCCCAACCCCAGCTTTTGCATCATCATATAAAGCGGCATCATCAACGCGGATACTGGCACCATTCTAGCAAACAATGTCATCAAACCAAAGAAGCGTTGTCCAGGAAGTGATATTCTTGATAAACTATAAGCACAAGCAGTCCCCATGCTTAAGCAAAGTAATGTTGCACATACGGCTATAAATATTGAATTAAACATACTTGATGCTAAATTGCTTTTTAAAAACACCTTGACGAAATGCTGAAATGTAGGCTTAAAGAAAAATGTAGGCGGATCGGAAAACATCAATAGAGTCGGTTTTACTGATTGAGAAAACATTAAAAAAATGGGCAACAACGTCCATATTAAAAATATTGTTATTAAAGTAATTGGTATTATTTTAGCAAACTTTGTTTTGCTCATCCATTCACCGCCTTATCCTTTTTTCTCCCTTTAGTTAGAATGTAGCTCACAATCATGGTACAAACTAGGGTTATCATTGAAAGTGCCATTGCATATCCCATCTTACTTTGAGAGAATCCTACCTTATATGTGAAAATAGCAAGAGATTGAGATGAATATCCTGGTCCTCCCCCAGTCATTACATAGATAGTATCAAATATTTTGAGCAAGTCCATCATACGCATTAGGATAGTAAATCCAATCATTGACTTAATTGATGGAATGATTATATTCACAACAACTTGCCATAGTTTTGCCCCGTCAACTTGTGCTGCCTCAATCCAAGTATCATCAATGGCATTCATTGCAGCATAAAGAATAATTATACTAAAAGAGGTCATTTGCCAAATATCTACAATAATAACGCTAAGTAGCGATAAATTCGGATCTCCTAACCACGCAATGCTTGAAACCCCTAAATTTCGCAATATCCAATTTATCATTCCAAATTGAGTGTCATACAGGTAGCGCCACATTAGTGCAACAACTACAGGAGAAATGATCATTGGAAGTAATATAATAGATTGTACAACACGCAGTGACTTTTTTAGTAACCAAAGTAATAATGCAATGCAAAAGCCTAGACACAATTCTATAGATAGACAAGCTACTGTTATTACTATCGTGTTGATAAATGAAGCCACAAAAACCTCATCTGAAAAAGCTTGAATATAATTTTGTAATCCAACAAATATTTTTTCTGCGCCTAAATCATACAATTTCCACTCAAACGAGCTCATATAAGCACAGTAAAAAATTGCCACAATTATAAAGAAAAACAGAAACAAAACAGCAGGAGCCAAAAAGGAATACCCTATAGTCAACTCCTCGCGTCGCGACATATTTACGTGTCTACGCAAAGTTCACACCTCCGAATTGTAAGCTTTCCCGATAGCAACCAACTAAAATAGGTTGCTATCGGGAGGTAAGTATTATTCTTGTTCCATTTGTTTCTGTAGTTTTTGCATTGCATCAGCCGGCTTTGTTTCACCATTCATCACACTCTGTAATTCTGCTTCCAGTGTTTCCTGCTGTGCACTCCATGTTTTCCAAACAGGATATGGTTTTGTGTTTTCTAGTGTTTTATTCAACGCTTCAAGTACCGGATTTGCAGCTACTAAAGCCTGATCTTCATAATATTCCTTAGTAGCACCACACGTTCCTGACTTTTCAGTAAAATATGCTTGTGCCTCAGTTCCTGCAAGCATTTTTACAAGTTCCGCTGCAGCTTCTTGATTCTTTGAACTAGTTGATACCGACCAGCAATAGCTGTCAACTACTCCTCCGGGTGTTCCCAAATTAGAAGTTATTGGTACATATCCCCATTTACCTGCAGTTGCACTCTTTTCAGGGTCGTCTAACCACTTACTGTTAACAACCATTATTAATGCCATTGCAGCTTTTCCAGCTGATGCAACGTTTGAGTTCTCGTCCCATTGGAAGTTCATGAATCCCGTCGGTGCATATTTTGCTAGCTTCTGCATAAATTCAGCAGTTTCAATAGCATTGTTACTATTGACTGAGGGTTTTCCGCTTTCATCATAATACCACCCACCATTACTTACTAAAAGAGCACTAAACATGCTTGCAAGTGCACCACTGCGTTTACCAGGGAATGTAATTCCGTAAAGGTTGTCTCCATCGGAAAACAACTCTGCTGCTGCCAGAATATCATCCCAACTCTTTGGAGGTTCTATGCCCTTATCCTCAAATAAATCTTTTCGATACGCTAATGTTTGTGATGTGATAAAATCTGGTAGTCCATAAACCGTTCCATTTAAGCGATAATAATCTAATAGATCAGGCACAAATTCAGCCATTTCTGCCTCGCTGGCATATTGGTCCACAGGCTTTAAATAGCCGTTTTCTGCGTACTCTTGGAACCATGAAGGGTGCACATATACCACGTCAACCGCGCCGCTACCTGATGCCAAATCTAATGTGCATTTTTCTCTTACGTTCTCCCATGGTACAGCATCGAACGATACTTTTACTCCAGTTTTTTCGGTAAATTGATTCCCTATATCTTGCCATGCCGTTTGGAATGGATCACCTGCCCAAGTGTAAACTGTAAGGTCACCTGAAAGTTTTTTATCTCCGTTATTTGAAGCTTGTGATTGAGAATTTTCAGATCCGCAGGCACTTAACACTATCATTACCGCAACTAGCATTGCTAAAGTACGAACTGAACTCTTAAACATATTATTACCCCTTTCAATATATGCTTTATCAGGACAATTTTTTGTCCTGATAAAGCTTCTCATATATTCCAATAGTTTCTTTATTTGAGCTTAGAGCTTATCTGCATTTTATGTATTTGAAATAAACTTCAGGCACTTATCTATTCACCACGTAGAGGAGAAAGTGCCATTCGACGCAACAGGTGACGCTGTCCTTTAATTGCACGTGCAAAAGTCATTACATTTTCCGGTGCACAAGATCCACCATACACACTATCTCCGAT
>JAEZFR010000061.1 GCA_023417285.1 Bacillota bacterium | reverse complement strand
GTTTTACTTAGCTCGGGAGATAATCCTACTATAAACAAAGAATCAAAAGGTGATTTATATTATCAATTATTAGTCACTATCCTATATCCATATGTCCAAAAAGCAATAGACAATTTTTATGATGAATATATGACATATCTACCTGGCGAGGCGCCTTATGGGTATGAATTTATAAAAATTGAAAAAACTCCTGAACAAAATTATTCGTTTACAGTAGTCTTAGTAGTGCAGCCTTATGTTGGTCCTCACTTAAGTGTTGGACGTGACAGGATTACTTTTGGTATAGATTTAGATGGGGTTAAGGTTAAAAAATTTGAACATCTTGAAAGTTATGAACTCCCTCCGAATTATCAAAGCATTATGAAGAAGAAGTTACCCAAATAGCAACTCTTATCTAAGGATATTAATATAAAAAATTGTGAAAACTTATCTCTTTATATCTTAATTCCAGTTAATATGTATAGGGTTGGGTAAAGTCCACTTTTTGCTCCATACTCTATTTGATCTACGATCATACTCTTAGGTACGACTGCATTGATATCTCTAATACTCTTGCTTATATAATTATCATAATTTTGTGCAAAGTCTTCGAATAGTGCTCTACCATCTTCTAATTCTTCACAATATGTAACCTTCAAGGAATCGATACTTCCAATGTGGGATCTCCACCAATTAGGGGAATGGTATTTAGAATAGCATTCTTCCCAGACCTTCCAATGCCAATCAAAGTTATAAACCATTGGAACATCTTCGATACTTGTGAACCCCGGCTCTCTGTTAAAACACTCACTTCCAACACAAAGTGTGCCTCCAACTTTTAAAGTTGCAATTAATCTATCTAAGAATTCCTTATTCTCGCCAAACATGAAAAGTGAGTTCATGCAGAATATTGCATCAAAATATTTATGACTAAAAGGAATATTATGAGTGATATCGATTTGTAAAGGCACGACCTTATCTGACACTCCATTATTGTTTGCTCTTTCAAGTAATTGTTCAGCAGGGTTCCAGAAGTCGACTCCAATTACTGTAACATTATAATTTTTAGCTAAATAGATTGATGTTTCTCCCATACCACAACCAAGGTCAAGCACAAGATCACCTTTTTTTAAGTCCATTTTCCTGACCATCTCGGCAGCCAGATACAACCCACCGCAACCAATAAAGTCATTATATATCTCAGCATCACTTAAGCCTTTTAATTCTTGATATTTTATTCTTCTATCTTCTATAATCCTATTTAGCATGGTCATTAACCTCTGGTGTTTCAAAAATTTATATAAGAAGTCAGTTATCCAAAATTAATTTTTTTAGTTATGTACAAAGAAAAATTAAATAGAGTACCTATATAACCGCCATAATTATTTATTAACTCTGTAATTTCATTATCCATACTTTCTAACACGCCGTTTTCTAAACCATCCACAATAGAAGCAAATGCAGGTACAGACTTCATGACTTTCAGATACTGTTGAGCATTATTGCTTGTTTCTTGGGTATAATTTATTTTTTCTATCAACTCAAACAAACCTGATGATTCAATTTCAGTTTTTCTTTCATCCTCTTTGTATACTCCATCATGTTCAAGTCTTTCAGGCTTACCTCTATCAGTAGAGTAATTAGCTACATACTTATCAACAATACTATCAATCTTTTCCTGTATCTCTATTGTTTTGGCTAATTTATTATTACTTGGGTTATACCAGAATAAAACAAGATAACCTCCGTCATTTAGAAGCTCATGACACTTTCGATACTTTACATTTTTATCTATCCAATGGAATGCCTGAGCCGAATAAATCATATCGTATTTTTGAGCATTTGTGCTTATACATTCCTCAAACGATGCTACTTCTATTGAAACATTTGGATAGTCAATACATTTATCACAGAGTATTTCTGCCATATCTTCGCCTATTTCAATTGCATTAATATTAAAACCTTTTTTAGCAAATTGTACTGTTGCTTTACCAGTACCAGCACCAATTTCAAGTAATCTGCTATTTAATTTCAAATTTGCCTTACTTATAACATCTTCTATTAATTGTTCAGGGTATGAGGGCCTTATTTCCTCATAAATACCCGCAATGCCCTTATAAGGTTCTACTTTCTTCATCATTGTTTATCTCCTACTATGCAAGTTTCTATTAACTCTATTTTACGTACATAACTATTTAATTAATTCACCATCTTTCCAAATACCTTCCTTAACTGTTCCATCAACATATATTAGTTTCCCACTACCTGTTATGCTACCATCAAGAATTTCGCCAGTGTAGGAATCTCCACTTAACCAAGTATATGTACCAACTCCATTAGGAATAAAATTGGTCACTTCTCCCTGATAGTAATCGCCATTAGCATATATAAAGCTACCCGAGCCGGAGAAATTATTTTCTGTACTGCCAATATACTTACAAGTCCCATCTGTTAAATATACTGTTCCATTTCTAAGTGTTCCTTCGCTATCAAATTTACATATTTGAATTAATTGTTTTTGATAGAATATAAAGTTAAAGTCCTTAGTAATGGTATATTCACTATCATTAATTGTCGTAGTGCTAAGACCATTCTTATAATCCTTTACACTATCAAACATTAGGTCAACAACTACTGTGCCAGAACTATTAATAAATCCCCATTTGTTATCCTGACATACGGCTGCTAAACCTTCGCTGAATTCTCTGCATTCATCGTAGGAGGCCACAATTATCGGAGTCCCTTTTATATCTTTATATCCGTATTTGCCTGATACGGAATCCTTATAGGGTACAAGATTTACTAATTCTTGTGATTTAGGAGCGCACTTAATACGAATTTTTTTAGTGGAGCCTGAATATCCTTTGATTACAATATCACTATCTCCGTACGCGTATGCAGTAAGCTCTAGATATGAATTCTGAAATTTGTCTACTGAAATATTACCAAAACAAAAACCAAGCTGGTCTTCTAGTTCATAAGAGCCCCCATATAAATATACTCTATATGTTTGGTTTGGAGAGATACTAACATTATCTTGACTGGTAACTATATCGTCAGAATATAAAGCCATATATGAATAAATTATATTTTGAGCATCTTGTCGCATATCAATTTTTAGCTTTTTATTGTTTTTGACACTTTGGATTATATTCCACATTTTATCGGATTCTTGGGCTTCTACTAAAGCTCTGACAATGGAAACAGTATAA
>JAEZFR010000044.1 GCA_023417285.1 Bacillota bacterium | reverse complement strand
CTCGAAGATTACCGTAATCACCGATAAAGCAGCTCAGTATATATAAGTAATTATTCCTTTCGGCCTCGAAACTTGCTGCAATCATTGGCAGTTTAGGTTATAGCACAATATTTATTAGGATAGTTAGGGTAATAACTGGTCAGGTTATGGAACTGGGTAATAGTGGGGTACTTTGTAGTTAAGCTTCCAAATAGAACTATTCTGTACGGACAATCTGGCTGGTTAGTGATTATGCTGAATGATATGGTTCTGCAAAATACTTGACAATCCTACCTATGGCTGTAAGCTTATTTACTAGATACTTTACGTCAGTCCGTTCACTTTTCGGATTTATACTTGTTATATATTTGCATGGGCCTGATTTAAACCTGAAATTATAAAACAAACTAAAAATCCCGCTACTGCGGGATTTAAAAGAATATATGAATGTTGGATGCTTAGAAAACAGAAGATTATTTGTTCCAAACTATTGACACAAAAATTCAAAACTTTTGATAAAAAAAGCAGAAATATAGTATTATTACAATTATTAACTGCGAGTGAGCCACTAAGTACTAAACAGTAGGGGTTAATGGGGTATGAAAAGTGCTGGGCCTCATCTGTTTCACAAATATAGCATATAGCTGGATTTTGTAAGGAACAGAATTTAAGTTTTTATAGATACAGGGTATATATATTTTTATATATATACCATCCATATTCAAACGCTCTAAAATGACCTACAATCAATTTTATGTGACTCACACAGACCAAAATTATCACGCCGCATACAAAAATGTCTTTATGAGCCTTTTATGCGTCTTTAATCACTATTTGGATGTCATGCCTTTGATTGAAATTATTCAATTGGTTTTTTAACAGCTAACAAATTCCCACGAACTGTGATACGGCAACGTAATATTGTTAATCCCATTATAGTCCAAGGATGACCGACATTTACAGTATGGAGATATGTGTCATAGTCAGCATACGTTCCCCCGACTATGGTAATATGAGATTGGATACGTGGGTCTTTCCACGCTTCTAAAGCTGTTAGGTGGCACCTGCAAATAAATCCGTCACCGTTACCGTAAGATGAGATAATGCGGTAGCCTATTTCTTGGGGTAGATATTTATGTCCAATGTAGCCAGCTGGTATCAAACCGTGTTTGTAGTCTGTAACAAGTTTCTTGGACATATCATAGGTCAGTCTATTGTTCTTGATGATGGATTGCATCCGCAAAAGAAGCTGTTGTTCAGAACTATGAATTTGTAAGCTTTTGTTACCAAATCTAATGTCCATACACCAGTTTCGGCTACGCTTATCATAATATACGCTCATATGGTCAAATCCTCTCCATTAAAGGTGCTGACAGCTGATAATGCTGGTGACTGTAAGCCGTTTAATTACATACCTGTCAGTTACACCTACTTCGATTTCTACTTATATCTGAGCAAGGCCTAATTGTAAGCGAAACTTGATTAATTAGCTTGCTGAGAGCTATGAAGATAGAGACAGACGAAGTTTGTTAGGTAGAGAGAGTGCTGGGCCTCGAAAAATACCAAATAAATAATCCTAATGATGTATCATAAAATAGAATGATATTTGTACAGACTAAACACAGGAATTTCTTGACCATAGTAAATCCAAGTTACCAAGTACGAGTTTGTCAATTAATTTATAATTCAACGAGAATTTATTTTTAAGATAAAATTATCTAAAACATCATTCCATTTATCCAATCGTGAAATACATTTTATCAAGTTATCTCTATAATTCATTTCATCAATATTTAATACTTCAAACATTACCTTTCGATACAATAAGCTCATTTTTAATGTATATAAGATAGATTCACCCCCGGTAAAATACACACCTTTTTGTTCACGTTTGATATGCATTATTCGAACTCTACTATTAACCATCGCCGATAAAAACTGCTTATAGTTATTAGTTAATTCCCTCCCGAAAATATCTTCTCCATATTTTCTAATCAATGCATCTAAACATTTTCTAAGAGTTGTACCAGGAGCACCCGGAGTAAGTGATGCGAAAGAATTGGTATGTTTTTTTACAATTTCAATAAGAGGTTCCGCTAATTCAATCAAAAATGCACACTTAACATCTACAGTTATTCCACTATCACTTAATGAATAGAGATACATTTGATGTACCACATCCAATTCATCGAGCAATTGCTCCCATTTACAATATAATTCTGTTGTAAGAACAGAATCAAATCTAAGTAATTTGACAACGCTATAGCTAGAAAAGTCAGCAGACGAAAAATAAGATAACCTACCCTTCATAAAATGCTCTTTACATGAACTTAATACTTTTTCCTCAACGGTATCAGATTCAGATAATCGTATTTCTGACAAAGCAATAAAAGAGCCATCTAACAGCATTAGCAGTCTTTCGATACGTGAAAACACTGCGTGCAAATCAAATACAGAAACATCTTCATCTGATGTTATCATAATATTCCTAATCCCACATTGCTCCACTTTGATATGTAATTGTTTATCTCCTATGGTGTCAAATTCAATCATATATGGCCCAGCTAGCATAAGTTTTTCATCTTTGAAAACGGCTGTTAACGATTTACATTTTACTGTTTGTTCCATGATTTGTTCTCCATAAATTGGAAGTTGTCAGTTCCTCATCTGTTCCAATTGTTCCTGTGTAATCGAAATAATATCTCCTTTAATCATTCGATAGATTTGCCCTATCTGTATAACACTTTCTTTTTTTACAAAAATAGCACTTTCAT
>JAEZFR010000357.1 GCA_023417285.1 Bacillota bacterium | reverse complement strand
CGTACGGGGAAACCAATAACCTTAAGCTTATGTTCTCTTATTCCATATTCTTTACAACGTTCTTTTGCCTCTTGAGTTGGACATATAATACAAGTTGCTCTTTTATCTACCCATAAGGGGGATATAGACACTAAATCCGCAATAAAGGTAGCAAAAGGTATTTTAATTTTATAACTCCTTAAAATATTAATAATAGATGTATTAAATAAAGGGTGTACAGATAAAATTAAATCTGGGGAAATATCCTTAATTACTTTTAGGAAGTTCTCTCTAATTGATTGTTCAGCAAAAGCATGTATAAAATGTTGGCGTTTGCTTTGAATTTTCCACGCAATCTTCCACAAATACTCTGCATTTCTAGTAATGGTACCATATGATTTACCAAATTTAAGCCAAAAGCTACCTCCGAGTTCAAAACCATCTATTATATGCACTTGAACATCATCATGCAATTGAAATTGTTCCTTAAGTGATTCGCTAATACTTTTGTGGCCGTGTCCAGTATGATCTGATGAGATAATTAAAATGTTTTTCATATATCCTCCTAACAGTTGGTGCCCAAATAATTATCATTAATTAAACAAAATCATCCTGAGTAAATTATATAATAACTAAAATATTATATAAAGTACTTTTAATTTGTAATTAATTTTATAGTAACAATACTCTTAATATCTATTTAGGCTTCAACAGTATAATACGTCATATAAGTAAAAAGGTATGGTAATGATATATAAATTTTATACTTCAAAGAATCTATTATTTAAACATATTTCCGAAAAAATTATATATTAAAAACATCTAAAATTGAAAAGTTAGTATGTTTTTATATTCGCTCAAATAAGCTAAAACCTATTATTAACAATAGGTTGGGGGACTCTTGCTCATAACTAAAACTGATAAGAAAATAGCAAAAAATGAAATGATTTATATTTTTAACAAATGTATAATACAAATATAATATATATAAAAAATTCATGGATATGGGAGAAGAAATGGACACAGAAAATATTAATCAAAGAGCTAAAGAAATAGTTGCAAAAATGACTTTAGAAGAAAAAGTTATGCAGATGCTACATTCTTCCCCAGCAATACCTAGGTTGGGTATTTCCGCATACAATTGGTGGAATGAAGGTTTACACGGAGTTGCTAGAGCTGGTGTAGCAACAATGTTTCCTCAGGCAATCGGTATGGCTGCTACATTTGACAAAGATCTTATATATGAAGTAGCAGATGTTGTTTCTACAGAGGGGCGTGCTAAGTACAATTCAGCTCAGAAAAAAGGAGATTATGATATATATAAAGGTCTAACCTACTGGTCTCCTAACATTAACATATTTAGAGACCCAAGATGGGGTAGAGGTCATGAGACTTACGGAGAAGATCCTTATTTAACTGGGGAATTAGGGGCAAGCTTTGTTAGAGGTTTACAGGGCGATGATCCAGACTATATGAAGATTGCTGCTTGTGCAAAGCACTTTGCTGTACATAGCGGGCCTGAAGCAGAGCGTCACTCCTTTAACGCAGTAGCTTCAAAAAAGGATATGTTTGAGACATACCTTCCAGCATTTAAAAAGTTGGTTACAGAAGCAAAAGTTGAAGCTGTTATGGGTGCATACAACAGGACTAACGGTGAACCTTGCTGTGGAAGTGAAGAACTGCTGGTAAAAATTCTTAGAGGAGAATGGGGATTTGAAGGGCATGTTGTATCTGATTGTTGGGCTATCAAGGATTTCCATGAATATCATGGTGTAACGAAGACAGCGCCCGAATCAGTTAGCTTGGCTGTTAAAAACGGTTGTGACATAAATTGCGGTTCAATGTTTGCAAATCTTTTGATTGCTCACCAAGAAGGATTAATTGATGAAGCAACGATTGATAAAGCAGTTACTAGATTGATGGCTACAAGAATAAAGCTTGGAATGTTTGATGATGCTGAGAAAGTTCCATTTAGTAAAATTCCTATTAGTGTTGTTGAGTGTGATGAGCACAAGGCTTTAGCACTAAAAGTTGCAAAGCAGTCAATGGTTCTTTTGAAGAATAAAAACAAATTGTTGCCAATAGACAAGAACAAGATTAAATCCATTGCTGTTATTGGACCAAATGCATATAGCAGAGAGTCACTGATAGGTAACTATTGCGGTACTTCTTCAGAATATATTACCGTTTTAGATGGAATACGTCAGACAGTGCCAGCTGGTGTAAAGATAAATTATTCAGTTGGGTGCCACTTATATAAGGAAAAGGTAGAAGGCCTTGCAATGGCAGGGGACAGGTTCTCAGAAGCGCTAACTGCTGCCGAACAGTCAGATGTAGTTATAGCCTGCTTAGGGCTTGATGCTACACTAGAGGGTGAAGAGGGTGACACAGGTAATGAGTATTCTTCAGGAGACAAGCCAAACCTTGATCTGCCTGGATTACAGCAAAAATTACTTGAGGCTTTAGTTTCAACTGGTAAACCTGTAGTTTTGGTCCTTCTTAGCGGTAGTGCAATTGCCGTAAATTGGGCAGATGAAAATGTGGATGCCATCATTCAGGCTTGGTATCCTGGAGCACAGGGCGGAAGAGCGGTAGCGGAATTATTATTTGGGCAATATTCTCCAAGTGGTAGATTACCAGTAACGTTCTACAAGACTACTGAGGAATTGCCTGACTTTAGAGACTACTCAATGAAAAATCGAACATATAGGTATATGCAAAATGAGGCACTGTATCCATTTGGGTTTGGACTAAGCTATACGACCTTCAAGTACTCAAACCTAAAATTATCGAGTAATATTGTAAATTCCACTGATAATGTAACTTGCACTGTTACAGTTGAAAATAGCGGTGGATACGAGGGAAAAGAAGTAATTCAACTGTACATAAGGGATGTCGAAGCAAGTGTTGACGTTCCAAAGTGGCAGCTCAGAGGAATTCAGGTTGAAAACTTCTTACCAGGAGAGATTAAAGACATATCATTTATTATTACGCCATCAGATCTTAGTCTAATAAATAACGATGGTGAGGAAGTTTTTGAAAAAGGTGAGTTTGAGATTTTCGTTGGCGGGAGTCAACCAGATAGTAGAAGTGTTAGTTTGTTGGGGGTAGCACCTTGTAATGTAAATATTGTAACAAAGTAACAGAAAAACGTTGCCTCTTTTATACATATATTGTATAATTTATACAAAAGGAGGCCGAGTAATGTACTACATTGAAGGAATCCATGAGAAAAATATTTTTCCTGAACAACTACCTATTAGGTTAGAGAGAAATATTGAAGATAATTTTGTATATCCATTGCATTGGCATTCTGCTATAGAGCTATTGTATGTTGAGAAAAATGATTTTGATCTTTTTGTTAACAATACGGAATACAATCTTAAAGAGTTCGATGTAATGGTAATTGCTGCGGGAGACACTCACGAATTTAAAGGGTCAGCAAGTGGGATTAGATACTTCATACAATTTGATTTCTCATGCTTTGACTTTTTTACAAGCAATGATATACGAGGGCTATTAACTGATACTTTAGTATTTAGAAAAGATAATTGTATTTATGAGAATTTGGTCAAACATATTAAAGAAATAATTACATGTTTTGAACAAAAAGCGTTTGGATATGACTTGTTTCTCTACGCAAGAATATTTGATATATTGTGCCTGCTTACACAATATTTGAAGCACCAAGATATCATAAGGACCAAGAGCAGTAGAGTTTCGGGGCTGTATAAGATCAATGAAGCATTTGATTATATACATAAGAATTATTCGCATGATATTCATTTAGATGATATTTCTAGGATTATGGGATTAAGTGAATATTATTTTTCAAGATTATTTAAGCAGATTACTGAAAAAAACTTTTATGCATATCTAAATGAATACAGAATAAGGCAATCTGAGCAGCTGATCAGAAAAACCTCTATGAGTATTACAGATATTGCATATGCAGTAGGATTCAATAGTATTGTAACTTTCAACAGATGCTTTAAGACTGTTAAAGGATGTACTCCAACTGTTTATAAAAAGATTGAAACAGGTGATTAGTATGATTAATATAATGTTTCCTAATGGTCGTACAAAGGCATTTACACTCAGCTATGACGACGGAGTAAGCCAGGATAAGCGACTGGTAAAATTACTTAATACATATCGCTTAAAAGCTACATTTAATTTGAACTCATCTCTACAAAACGAAGACAGCTTCTGGATTGGCAAAAATGATACTTTTATTAGCAGAATGAATACCGATGAACTTGAGCAAGTTTATTTGGGACATGAAATAGCAGTACACAGCCTAACTCATCCACATCTAGAACACTTACCACCATACGAAGCATACAAGGAACTCTTTGAAGATAAAAAAAACCTCGAATTATTATTTGCAGAAATTATACGTGGTATGGCTTATCCCTATGGTACATATAACAATACAATAAAACAAATCAATAAAATGATTGGATTAAATTATTGCAGAACAGTAAATGATACTTACAAATTCGATGCCCCAATGGATTTCTTAGAGTGGAATCCTACTTGTCATCATTCGTATCCTGGGCTGTTCAGCTTAGCTCAAGAATTTATTGATTTAGCTCCTGATAGACTTTCAATCTTTTATGTTTGGGGTCATAGCTATGAATTTGATGAAGACAATAATTGGGATATGATAGAGCAGTTTAGCAGTATTATCTCAGACAAAGAGGATATATGGTATGCAACAAATGGCCAGATATATGATTATATAACCGCTGCAAGCCGTTTGGTTTATTCAGCGGACGGTGCTATAGTATATAATCCTACTGATATTTCTATATGGTTAAAGACTCAAAACAAATCAGTAGAGATACAGTCAGGGCAAACAATTGCCATATAAGGCAACTACAGATGGAGGCTTTTAAATTATTCTGGTGCAGTAATATTTTATATATAGAAAAAACTAAAAAAGGGGAAAACAAAGATGAACAATATTCCTGTAGCTTTAAGTGGAGGTAAACAAAAGAAGATTAATAACGGCTTTTTGCATGAATTGCGCAAAAATAAAGCTTTGTTTTTAATGATATTGCCGCCATTTCTTTTTGTTTTTATGAATTATTATTTACCTATGTTTGGTATAATAATTGCATTCAAAAATTTTAATTATGCTGACGGATTTTTACATAGTCCATGGTCAGGTCTTAAGAATTTCGAATTTCTGTTCAAATCAGCTGATGCTTGGACTATCACAAGGAACACCATAGGCTATAATTTAGTATTTATTTTCTTAGGACTGTTTATAGCTGTTTGTACTGCTCTGTTGCTTAATGAAATTAGAAGCAAAATGGCTGCAAAGGTTTTTCAATCAACAATTTTCTTACCATACTTCCTTTCATGGGTAGTTGTTGCATATTTAGTATATTCAATACTCAGCCCAAATGGTTTTTACAATAAATCCCTTGCTCCTTTAATGAGCATGCTACCCATAGACTGGTATACTGTACCGGAAAAATGGCCATATATTATAATTATAGTTAATATTTGGAAAAATATTGGTTATAGCGTAGTTATTTATATAGCTGGTATTGCGGGTATCGATCCGGAATATTACGAGGCTGCATTACTTGATGGTGCCTCGAAGTTCCAACAGGTCAAATCCATAACTATTCCTTTCCTTGTTCCACTTATGATAGTTACAACAATCATGGCATTAGGAAATATTTTCAGATCCGACTTTGGTCTGTTCTATCAGGTACCAATGCAGCAAGGGTTACTTACCCCTACAACCGATGTTCTGGATACTTATATATATAAGGCTCTTGTTTACACTGGTGACTTGGGTATGTCTTCAGCTGCTGGTTTCTATCAATCAGTTGTTGGCTTCTTCCTGGTTCTGTTTGCAAACTGGGCGGTAGGCAGGATTAGTCCTGAAAATAAAATATTCTAATTATTACTAGGAGGAATTATGGGCAAGAATAAAAGCACTTTCGAAATGAATAGTATTTCAAAAAAAGTTAATGCACTTATAGTTGCTGGCTTCAGTATGTATTGCATAATTTGTATAGCACCACTGATACTGATTTTCATGGTATCAATTACATCTGAATCATCATTGATATCAAATGGTTATTCTTTTTTCCCAAGCGATATTACCTTTTCAACCTATAAATATTTATTTCTAGATTCTGAAAAGTTGCTTAGGGCATATGGAGTAACAATTTCGGTTTGTATCATTGGTACAATATCATGTGTTCTTATGACAATGTTCTACGCTTATCCTATTTCTAGAAAATCATTTAAGTATAGAAACTTTTTCTCGTTCTTTGTTTTCTTTACAATGCTTTTCCAGGGTGGTCTAGTACCATGGTACATATTATATACTCAGTACCTCAAGCTACAAAATAACCCTGCTGTATTGGTAATTCCGGCTTTGGTAAGTGCATTTAACGTATTAATTATGAAGACGTTTTTTTCCAATAACTTAGAAGATGCCATACTCGAATCGGCCCGTATTGATGGAGCAAGTGAAATAAGGATTTTCTTCAAGATAATTATACCGCTATCCAAGCCAGCTATAGCTACTATAGGACTATTCTCTGTATTGGCCTATTGGAATGACTGGTGGTTATGCCTCTTATATATCAATGAAGAGAAATACTACAATCTACAGTATTCTATGTATCAGGCATTAAGAACTGTTGAGTATCTTACTTCTTCACATGCCGCCACTATGAGTAGCACCTCAAGTGAACTTTTGAAGATTCCTGGTGAAACTTTAAGAATGGCAATGGCGATTATGGGTATTGGTCCAATTATATTCGCTTATCCATTCTTCCAGAAGTACTTTATTAAGGGTCTTACTATAGGTGCTGTTAAGGGTTAATTTGCTTATGCAGATAAAATTATTTGTGATTGATATTGATTTAAGTGGTAGGCATGCGATTACTTAAATCAATCAATATAAAAAAAAGTTATGAGGAGGAATTTTATGTTAAAACTTAAGAAGGTAACATCTCTAGTAGTTGCAACTCTATTCTTATGTGGCTCTCTGCTATCAGGTTGTGGTAGCAGCGATGAACCAGCTGATACTTCAGCTGCTCCATCTTCAGTTGCTCAAGCTTCTGAGTCCACAGCGGCTGCTTCATCAGAGGCTCCAAAGCTAGATCCTTATGAGTTGGATGCCTATTTCTTAGCTCCACAGGTTAAGGACTTACCACTTGTTCAGGACGAAGTAAACAAGATTCTCAAGGATAAGATTAATGCTACAATTAAGCTTAACTATTTCTGGTGGGACAGCTACCAAGACAAGCAGAAGCTAATCGTTGCTTCAGGCCAGAAGATTGATACAATGTTTTCACCTGCATGGTGGGGCTGGTCAACATATGCAGCACAAAAAGCTTGGCTACCATTAGACGACTTACTTGCTAAGTATGGTCAAGATATCACTAAGAACATTAACCCAGCATACTTAAAGGCTCCTATACTTGATGGTCAGCTTTATGCTATACCTACAAATAAGGACATGTTTGGTACAGGTGGTGTTCTTGTTAACAAGGCTATGGCTGAAAAGTATGGCTTTGATTTCTCAACAGTTAAGACTCCAGCAGACTTCGAGCCAATGCTCAAGACTATTAAAGAAAAAGAACCAGGTATAATTCCATTCTTGTCAACAAAGGGTGATCATTCATCATACTTTACACAGGACTTCTTTGAAAAGATTTCTCAGACAGAAGTTCCAGTTGGATTCAAGAAGACAGATTCTACTGATATTAAGATTATAAATGTTATGGAAGCACCAGAAACTATATCTATATACAAGATGACTGCTGATTGGTACAAGAAGGGCTATATCAACAAGGATGTAGCAACATTACAAGATGGTATGCCATACAAGAAGCAGCAGAAAGTATTTATGTGGGCTGAACAGCTCAAGCCAGGTAAGGCTGATGAAATGAAGGCTCAGTTAGGTTATGATTTAATCCAGGTTGATGCTTACTCAGGAATCAACAGATACGTTGGAACTGGCGACTTGACAAACTCAATGCTCGTTATTTCAAGAAATTCAAAAGATCCAGCACGTGCTATGATGTTCATTAACCTCTTATTTAGCGATAAGCAGCTCAAGAACTTACTTGACTGGGGTATTGAAAACAAGCACTACAAGAAGATTGGTGAAAACCAGATCGACTTTGCAGATGGCGTTACAGCTGAAACTTCAGGTTACACAGGATTAGCTCAGTGGGCAATGGGCGGAAGCCAATTCCTTGATTACTTATGGGCTAACGAAGCACCTGACAAGTGGCAGAAGATGGAAGCTTTCAACAACTCAGCTAAGCCTATGGCAACTAATGGTTGGACATTCAATGCTGAACCAGTTAAGACTGAAATAGCAGCTCTTGCTAACGTTGGTAAGGTTAACGGCGAACCTCTTGGAGAAGGTATTGTTGATTACGATACATATTATCCAAAGGTTAAGACAGCATTAGAAAAGGCTGGCTTACAGAAGGTTCTTGATGAAGGTCAGAAGCAGGTTGATGCTTTCGTTAAGAAGTAATTAGTTACAGTGTAAAAATAAAGGGTGCAGCTTTTGCACCCTTTTATTTTAATTAATTAGGAGCAAAATATGTCACACATTACCCTAAAAACTAGTAGCAACGATATTCTTAGGATAACATGGCCTATATTTGTTGAAACATTATTAAGAATGCTATTAGGTAATGTTGATACTATAATGCTTAGCCATTATTCAGAAGAGGCAGTAGCAGCAGTTGGAACTGTAAATCAAATTTTTAGTATGGTTATTATAATGTACTCAGTAGTATCTACTGGTACCACCATAGTTATTTCACAATATCTAGGTGCTGGACAAGCAGAAAAAGCAAAAAAAATTGCCGCATATGCTTGTTTGATGAATTTATCATTTGGCCTGATAGTAAGCGTATTGCTAGCTATTTTTGCAAGGCCTATCCTTCTACTTATGAATCTCCCCCCAGAATTAATGGGGTATGGTACAGAATTTCTTACTATAATAGGTGGTTTTTCATTCCTACAGGCATTCCTATCCGCAAATGCAGCTATTTTAAGAAGCTATGGTAATACAAGAACCGCGATGTTTGTTGCGTTAGGAATGAATATGTTAAATATTGTTGGAAATTCTATAGCTTTATTTGGATTTTTTGGTCTACCAGTACTTGGTGTTAAAGGAGTTGCATGTTCAACTGCCTTTAGCCAGCTAGTCGCTTTTTTAGTTACATTTTTTATTGTTGCAAAAAAACTCAAGCTATTAGCTCCAATAAAATCAATTATCAAAATTGATAAGGGACTCATATTCCCTATATTAAAGATCGGATTACCTTCAGCAGGAGAACAATTTGTGTTTCAACTATCGACACTAGCCATAACCTTTATTATAACCTTTATGGGTTCGGACGCATTAACAACGAGAGTTATGACTTTTAACATAATGTGGTTTATTATGGTTTCGGGGATGTCACTTGGTCAGGGTACTCAGATTTTAGTAGGACATTTAGTTGGAGCAGGTGAAACGGAAAAGGCTTACAAAATTTGTTTTAGAAGTTGCAGGATTGGTTTAACTATAACATTGATTCTGGCCACAATCGTTTTTGTATCAGGGAAGTTTCTACTTGGTTTGTTTACTGACAATGAGAATATTATTTCTGTTGGTTCAAAGCTTCTTGCTATTACGTTTTTACTGGAAACGGGAAGAGCGATCAATCTCATTGTAATTAGTTCCTTGAAGGCAGCTGGAGATGTTAAATTTCCTGTTATGATGGGAATGCTTTCTCCTTGGGGTATAGCTGTTCCAATTGCGTACATTTTAGGGCTAAAGCTTGGATTTAGCTTATTTGGAGTTTGGATAGCCTATACCTGTGATGAATGGTTTAGAGCAATATTAATGATTGTTAGATGGAAATCAGGAATATGGAAGAACAAGGGATTGTTTTCGGAGAAAATTAAGGGAGCTGATTTATATGAACAATAATAAATATTTACACAGAAAAGGCAACACGAAAATCAGATTAATTGGCAATGATGGGCAACCCATAGCAAATAAGGAAATAAAAATAGAGCAGACTAAGCATGAGTTTCTATTTGGTTGTTCAGAGTTCAGTTGTATTAATTTTGTCAACGGTGAGATACCAAATAATGAAACCGGTATATATGAAGATCGTTATAAAAAGTTTACCAACATTTTTAACTTTGCAACGTTACCATTTTATTGGGGAAGATTTGAGCCTCAAAAGGGCAACCCAATAATACAGCAAACAAAAAAAGCCGCTCAATTCTTTATAAAAAAGGGTCTAAAAATTAAAGGGCATCCTTTATGCTGGCATACTGTAACTGCACCTTGGCTTTTAGAAATGAGCAACGAAGAGATAATGAAAACTCAGCTTGAAAGAATAAAAAGAGATGTCACAGAGTTTTCAGGGATTATTGATATTTGGGACGTCATAAATGAAGTTGTTATTATGCCTATTTTTAATAAGTATGATAATGGTATTACTCGAATTTGCAATGAATATGGACGAATAGGTCTTATAAGAAAGGTGTTTAATGAGGCAAGGGAAGCAAACCCCACTGCTACCTTATTGTTAAATGATTTTGAGACCTCCGAGTCATATGATATATTAATCGAAGGTTGTTTAGAAGCTGGAATAAAAATTGATGCGATAGGTATTCAATCGCATATGCATCAAGGTTATTGGGGAGTAGAAAAAACACAGGAGATATTATCACGCTTTGGAAGATTCAAACTTCCAATTCATTTTACAGAAAATACAATTGTTTCGGGGCATATAATGCCGCCTGAGATAGTAGATTTAAACGATTACGTGGTGGATAGCTGGCCTACAACAGAAGAAGGGGAAACACGCCAAGCTGCTGAAGTTGCGCTGCATTATAAAACACTATTTGAAAACCCGCTGGTACAATCTATTACTTGGTGGGATTTTGTAGATGGTTCTTGGTTAGGTGCACCTGGTGGCTTACTGAGAAAGGATGGTTCCATTAAACCTGCATATATTGAGTTGGAAAAACTCATAAAGCAAGACTGGTGGACAGGAGAAACCGTATTGACTACCGATCAAAACGGAATGGTTGATGTATCGGGCTATCTTGGAGAATATTCTTTAGCATGTGGGAGTGAAAAGACAAAGTTTATGTTAGAAAATTCAAAAGAAGAGTTGACAATTTGCATTAAAATGTAAGAATATATAAATATATGGAATATTTTATACTGGTGGTTGATGCATAATGAGGAGGCTATTTATGAATAGAAAGGTTTTCAATTTCCCTTGGATAGAGAAAATATTTGGTGTTTTTAGGAATTTTAGTATCAAGATTAGGCTTATTGCGTCGTTCTCTATTATTATAGTTGCAGTTGTAACTGTATGTGGCGTTCTTGCATATAAGGACTCTAAGGACATAGTACAAGAAAAAATTGAAACCTATTCACAGCAGGTATTAACCCAGACCAACCAAGTATTAAGCGCCACCATTAGCGAAATTGAAGGTACTGCAATCGACATTTCACTAAACCAGAATTTTCAACAGTTTATGGAGACTACATATACCGACGAGTTTGAATTATTTGATGCTACAAAAGGCTTCGAAAGAGAACTACAACAGCAATATTCTACAAAAGAAAACATTGTTTTTGTAGGAATATATAAACCTGGTGAAAATGTGCCCTATGTATCATACCTTAATCCTCTAGATAATATATGTACAGATGAATATAAAGAGGACGAACAAAGCGGCAGATGGATTATTTATAATGGCACAGCAAAACTTGTTGCATACTATAAAAACATTTCGTCCATGAACTCAGGAGATTTAATAGGAAAAATTATTGTGGCTCCACAGGAGAATTTTCTTGCAAGTGCTTTCAAGAGTTTGAGTGCAAGTGAGTCTCAAAAGGACTTTCCAATGATGGTAATTGATTCTAGTGGTAATGTTTTGTCATCAAAAACAAATAACTTTGAAATAAATAAGCCTACTGAAGATACTAAGAATATCATTACGCATATTAATGGTAAGAATAATGGCTCCTTTGATTTGAACGTAAATGGGGAAAAAAGTTTTGTTACGTTTGCTAAGATTAACAAATCAGATTGGTATGTTATCTCTGCAGTACCAAACTCTTACTTATTTGATGAGATTGGGTCAATGAGAAATAAAATCATTACTATAGGAATTTTTTGTACCCTGCTTTCGCTTTTGCTTTGTATTATTATTTCTCTAAGTGTTTCAAGACCACTTGAATCACTTATTAATACAATGAAGCTAGCAAAGGACGGTGATTTGACAGT